>JABHKC010000209.1 GCA_018692315.1 Bacteroidota bacterium
AAATTGAAAAGACCTGACAGGTTTTCAAAATCTGTCAGGTCTGGTATTCAGGCAATTAGATTTCTTGTAATAGTAACAAAGGAATAATTCAACTCTCACAATTCTCATTGCAGAAAAATCTCCTGAAATTAATCAATAGAAATACATTCCTGCCGACATGTTTATTTCGATACGTTCACCTCATTTGCCGGATAGGTTAATATTACAGCGTTATACATTTTTATCTGATAAGCTTCGCCCGGAACCATGTTTCCAATCATATTAATGCCATATACGGGCCAATATGTCTGGCCTAAATAGTTTTTAACAATGACTACATCACTTGCAATTGCGCTTAACATAACAACTATTGAAGCGGGTGTTTTTCTTAAATACGAAATATATGACCACCCTGCCAATATATTGCAAGTTGTATTCTCCGGCTCTACTGATAAACCTGTAATTATCAAGGTATCTGCAAGGCTTGTTTTTATTTGATAGCCTTCGCAATTCGAAATATTTCCTATCATGTTTATGCCCCATGCAGGCCAATAAGCTTGTCCAAGGTAATTTTTCACAATCTCAACATTTGTAACTATATCAGTAAAAATTGAATCTAAAGAAGGCTCGTCCGATACAATATATGTTGAAAAAAAACTCCAACCCGGTAGCAATGCAATTTCCTGTGATTCACTTAATACTACTGAAGTCAAAGATAGTAAGCCACTTAATCCGTTTACTGCAAAAATTCCTTGATTTAGCATTGGAGGCATTGGCATATAGTCTGCAACAGCGTCATATACCAAATCGTCTGAAGCATCCCATATTTTCCATTTAAGTTGTTCTCCTGTAACAAAGCCGTTATTTAATCCGGTTTCGGCAGCCCATGCAGCTATCGAGGTTGTGGTATTTTCCCAAACTTGATAACCTCCACAAGCCAATGTTCCGAGCGAATCATAAAAAACTCCTATGTAATCTCCATAATCAATCTGAACTCCATCTATAGTAATTGGAGTTATGTTTTGAATCAGAATTGTATGATTTGAAGAGCTGATAGTATATGACCAATTTGGTGCGGGGTCGAAAATTTCAAAAGTCCCTGTCAGGTTGCAAGCGTTATTATCGCTTATAGTCAGGTCATAGATTCCAATTGCAAGAGAGTATAAATCTTCTGTTGTTTCGCCATTGCTCCAGATATATATATATGGAGGAGTTCCACCGATAACAGATATTTCAATTGTGCCATCGTTGGCACCAATTAGTGATAAATCTTCAGTTTGAGCTTCAAAATCGAAATGTACGAATTCTATATAAACAGTATCCTTATCGCTACATGAAGGTTTTCCTGAATTGTATTCAATCCATTGAAATGCTTTTAATCCATATTCAGAAACTGTTACACTGGCATTCGGAGCAGTATTATTTCCATTTAGCCAGTTTGCAGTGCCGGTACCATCAATCATACTCCACTCGCCGGTAGAATTACCGGTAGTAAATTCTGCAGCAAAATCATAATTCAAACTACAGATAACATCATCTTGACCAGCATTGCTTGTAGGAGTTTGATAAAATGTGATTTCTAATGTATCGCTTGAATGGCAGGTATATGCATAAATATTCCATATAACGGCAGCAGTAACAAAAGCAGAATCTCCGAAACTACCAGCTAAAGGCTCTCCCGGTTCCGACCAGCTATCAGGTATTGTAATAGTTGCTGCAGGATCGAACTCATTGTCGAAATCGGCACCTAAAAATGATGTTGACCAATAAGCATTAGTATATTGTTGCCCTATAAGTGATGCATCCAATTCGTAAGTTGTTCCGCATATTTCATTCCCAAGTCCTGCATATGCTGTAGGAGATGTCAAATTTTCAATAGTAGAACTTTGGGCATCGTTAGAAGCATCAATATCAGCAAACAATTCTGTTTTTACAAGCAATTGATAGGTGTTCGGCGACTGCAAATTTAAATATGTCGAAAAAGTATAATTCATAATATCGTTGCCCGGAATTGCAGGCCCATTGTAGATTTCACTAAACCAGGTCAAACCATTATCTAATGAATATTTTATAGTAAAAGTGTCATTTAAATCTGTTTGCTCAAAGTTTTTAATACTTACTGTTAAAGCCTCTGAATTGGACAAATTGCAATCTGATACCGGAGAAATTATGCTTTCAATACCAATATCTTTTAAGGAGAAAGCAGATAATGAAACAATTCCGCTAAGTCCATTCACTATAAATACAGAATCATTTGGAAACATGGAGTTAATGTTGTAAACTGCTGTAGCATCATATTCAACATTTGTAGAGCTCTGCCATATTTTCCATTTAAAAACTTCGTTGCTGGCAAATCCGTCGCCTCCAATATCTACTCCCCAGGCTGTAATTGAATTCAAATTTCCTGTCCATTCCATATATCCTCCACAAGCAAGACCACCTCCCGGAAGACCATAGAACACACCAATATAATCACCATTTTGAATAGGATTTCCATCAATCGTTATGGTGGCTGTAGCCGGAACAAGAATAGTATGGTTTGTGCCTGTAATATTATAATTCCAGGATTGAGTATAAGCAAGCTCAATATAATCTGTGTAAACTACAGTATCTGAATCGAAATAATTTGATGCTATAAGACTTACAGTATAAAGACCTTCGCTTAGGTAGGTATGACTGGGATTTTGCAATGTACTTGTTGTACCATCACCAAAATCCCATAACCAAGAATTTGCTGTTCCTGTAGTAAGGTCGGTAAAATTAAATGAGCTGCCTACCAAACCTGCAGTTGTATCAACCTCAAAAGAGGCAGACAGAGTAATTGCAGTATCTACAATTGTTCTGGCCGATTGATGAACAGCGTGATTCGCATTATTCTGAATAAAGGCAACTATTGATAGGTTTGAGAAATCTTCAACCGTGTTTCCAACAGGAAAGGTATAAGAAAACGGAAAGGTGTACACATTCCCAGCCATTAGTGAACCAAGCGGGGTACCTAATTCATTTGGCAGCATTTTTTTTATTGTATAAAGGACTTGATTTACCTCTGTGCAAGTTACATTATTATAGGTTTCGTTTTCAACAATGACAACTTGCAAAACTGCTGTGGGAGTGTTAATATTAATTTGAGGAATTACATCAACTTCAGTTACAACCTGGTTGCCAAGAATTTGAGCAGATACATCCATGAAAAATACTGAGTATTCTGTATTGTAGCTGTTCGTAATGAGTGATGTTGTGATTATGGAAAGATGCTCTGGAGCTCCACCGTTAAAAGAGACATTTGGAACGGCATTTACGCCATAATAGGCATACCTTACTGAATCCTCAGTAGTATGATATGGATCGGTATAACCTGTCCAGGGACAGCCATAACGGATTGTAGCACAGCTATTCCCACTCTGAATAATATTTGTCTGATAGAACGGTTCTAAACTGCAACATGGGGAACAACTACCAGCTGCATTAAACTCTTCGACAAGTGGCAATTTTGGAATAATATTGCTTAATGTAACCAATGTTGTAGTGATAGTATCATTATTTGCATTTTGATCGCCTGACAATGATGTAGCAACGATTAATTCATAAATTCCCGGTGTAGAAAAATCTGCCGTTTGGTTGAACGTAAATACAACACTTTGACCTACACCAAGCGTGCCAGTGTAACTTTCAACAATTGGATTAGCTCCGGAAACAGAATATGCAACATTAAAACCTGAGCTTATACTTTGCGAACCAAAATTTTGAATGTTTACCGATATTTGCTCACTATTAGTAAGTGATGTTCCGGAAATTGGAGTAAGAATATTTGTAATACCAACATCTATGCTATCAACAAATGAATTTAAGTCGTATCCAAAAATTGCAGTTTCTTGCACTAAACCACCAAGAGTAACTGTGCCTGCCAAAATGTTTGGCTCAATAAATAATCCGCCACCCAAAGTGCCTGAACCAACATCCGGAAGAATATTATATTGAAAGGTTTGATTGCCGGAAGCAATATTAATTTTTTTAAGATCAACAGCATTTTGGCTTGTGTTTGCCTCAATTATCCAAACATATGGTCCACCTATTGAGATACTGTCGTAAGCAGAGCCATACATGCCGGTGCATCCATGTGATTGGGCAGAAATTGAATTTAACAATAGCCCCGTACGACTTATTAAACTTAAATCAGTTGCCCAGTTTCCAACCCAAAAAGCATCGTTGCCGTTGTAGCAAATATTTCGTA
This sequence comes from Bacteroidota bacterium, assembly GCA_018692315.1. Lineage (NCBI taxonomy): Bacteria > Pseudomonadati > Bacteroidota > Bacteroidota bacterium. The sequence continues at coordinate 4,211 of JABHKC010000209.1, forward strand.
CTTCTGTTCCTGCAGGGCAATTAATTACACCGGCTAAAGTTCCTGTGGTGAAATCCATTTCATAAATTGCAGAACCAGCATTGCCGCCATAAAAGTAGGTGCCATCATAGGCTAAATCGCGCAATCCGCTTACTCCCGGAATAGAAAATTGACTTATGTAGTTTCCTGTCATTGAGTATTTTAATATTGCTGAACTATTCCACACTGTTACATAAAAAAATGAACCATCTGTTTCAATTCCTGCTTGATTTGTAATACTTGTATTCACAGGGTAATTAAATTGTAGATTTGCAGTCCTCTGGTTGGGTACAGTAGGATGAGAAGTGCTATTGCTAACTACTTCATAGTTTTGACAAACTTCATTATTTTGAGAAGCAAGATTGCCGGCTTCTTGTCCCATAGAAATCATCACTAATAAAACTAAGGCTGCTAAAAGTATTGGTTTTCTCATTATCTTAAAATTAAATTTATAATGGAACTTCTAAAAATGTAAATTTCTTCGTTGTTTCAAAATTTCAAAATCCTCATTTACAATAGTAAACTGCGGTTTTGAAATTCCTTACGCCTTGAAATTTACTATTTATAGAAGTCCCCATAAGCAAATACATCAAAATTTCAAGCTCATAAAATTAATTATTTTTTTAAGAAATATATTTTTTTAACAATTTCGGCCAAATCTTTTTTTGAGGTACTGGAAATTAACTTTCACCCTATAATTATGAAATATCAAGTTCAGTTTATTGTCCTATCATTTACTTTTGTCTTGACACAAAAGTAACAAAAAGTCAAGAAAAAATGATGCTACCACCCACATGCCAGCCCCCGCCCGCCATTTTTTCAGGCCAACGCCTATAATTTTGATAAAAATTATTTTGGTGGGAACAACTATTGAAATTTGCCGGTAAACAATGAAATTCTCGTTTTCTGAAAGTGAAAATTTCATTTTATATTTTTTGGTAACTTTACTTACGGGGAGTATTGAGAAATTAGTATTGTCCCAAAATTATCTGTAGCCTAGATTTTTCTTTCTTTTTATCAAGAGAAAGAAAACAAAATTAATCTAAATTGTTAATATTCAGTATACAATAACATGTAAAAACGCAAATCGGGCTTTTAGTCTTTTACAAATTCAATTTACCTTTAGATGGCAAAAAAGGTTATTTTCATGAAACTTTCGAAGGAGTTTGTTTCCTAAGGTTTTCGAAGAACAGCCTATGATAATGCAATTTAGCATTTTAGATTAAAGATAGCTGCCACCAATACATTTCTCTTCAGCACCTCAAAAAAAGATTTAGCCTACTTAATCAGTTTTGAACCTTAGCTTAGTTAGGCGGATAAGTCAAAATTGCTGCATTATTCATTTTAATTTGATAACCTTCGCCGGGGTTCATGTTGCCAATAGAATTAATGCCAAACTGTGGCCAATATATTTGACCTGCACCGTTTTTAACAATATTTATATTACTGCTAATTCCAGATAACATACTAGCAATAGCAGCCGGAGATGTTCTGGTATAACCAATAATGCTCCATCCGGAAGAAATTTGAATAGGGAAATTTTGAGGATCAACCAGAACTCCAACAATATCAATATTTTGAGACGATGTCATATTAATTTGATAACCATCTTCAACTGAAATATTTCCAATATTATTAACACCATATAAAGGCCAATATATAAGACCTGAGTCATTTTTGATAATTATTACTTCTTGTTGAATTAATTGGAAAATGCTATCAATATTGGATTCAAATGGGTCAATATATGTTGAAATAATGCTCCAACCTGGAGAAATTGATAAAGTTTGAGTTTCCGAAGATATGAAATCCAATGTTGAAATTCCGCTTATCCCATTAATTGCAAAATTACCTGAATCAGGAAATGAGATAGTATTGTATGAAACTGAAAAAAAATCAAATTCTATTTGAGTTGAAATCTGCCATACTTTCCATTTAAAGACTTCATCAATATCAAATCCATCATTTCCAATATCTTCGCCCCATGCAGTTATTGTAGTATTTGTACTATCCCAAATCTGATATCCTCCACAAACCAATGTCCCTAGGGAATCAAAGAATACGCCAATATAATCGCCGGATTCAATTTGAATGCCATTTATTGTTATTGGAATTGTATCTTGAATATGTATTGAATGATTTGTAGAAGTAACAGTATATGTCCAATTTGTAGGATCTGTATTAATAAGTTCTGCAATTTCGAAACTTTTATTTTTACTACATCCATTTGCATCTACTACATTTACAGAATAAATTCCTGCAGCAAGGTTATCAATATCTTCCGTACTATACCCATAGCTCCATAGGTAGAAGAACGGTACGGTTCCTCCTAAAACAGATATATCAATTGCGCCATCAGTTGCTCCTGTGCTGGACAGTTGAACAATGGTTTCTGAAATTTCAATCTCATCTGGTTCAGTAAGTGTGAGATTGTTTTCCGCAACTATACCTAGGATATCTGTAATTGTTACAGAGTAGAATCCTGCTGACAAATTACTAAGATCCTCAGTGGTTGCTCCATTTGACCAAAGGAAAGTAAAAGGAGGCATTCCAGATTCAATTGTTACATTAATTGCTCCATCTGAGAATCCATTACAACTTACATTAGACACTTCATACTTTACATTTAAAATTGGATCTTTTACGCAACGAACACTCATACCATATTCCCAAGTAGTGAATGCAAGCCCATTAGTTGTAAAATTATAATGTGCCGTACTATTCCATGAATGGTGTCCGATACCATTACCTGCATAGGAAGACCAGAAACGAGCATACATTCCTATTTCTTCAAACTCTGAAAAATTTCTATAACCTCCTGGTAAGGCTGTAAAGCCAGAAATGTTTGTAGCTCCTGAATTTGGACTAATCCAATGTGTTGTACCAGTTTCTTTTAGTTTTCCACCAGCTGGCCAATATCCACCTAAATAATTCTGCAAGTGAAACCATTCTTGTTTACTCGGAACATGCCATCCGGTTGGGCATACACCTTGTACTCCACTTGGGGCTAAATTGCTACTTGCTTCACCATTCATTACTGCCGGCCATGTGTAAAGTTTTCCATAAACTATAGTATTTGAAGTATCATCATCATAATCGAAATAATAATTAGTAGTATAATCATAATGAATATTGCCGGCATTAGTTCCATCAACTAATGCAGTGCCATTTGCATAATGTGTAGTCTTGAGGTTTTCTTTCATCCAACATTTATTCCCAATTTGCACTGTATTATAAACATTGCCATCAAAGTCAGTAACTGTTGGAGTGTTAGGGCAAGGATTCTGGGCTAAAATATTTTGATAAAATAAAATTGCGATTAATAATAGTAAAGCTTTTTTCATAATTAATCTAATTTATTATTGCAAATATAATAAAACAAATGTGATTCTGCAAAAGAATTTGTTTTTATATTTAGCTAGTTATTTGACAGTTGCAAAGAATATCTTATATCACAATGGGAACAAAAAAACATAAGTAAAATTTCTCCGATTACTTTTAGTCATCGGATAACTGAACTGTATGCAAACAAATCACTTAATACTCATAATCCTCGTTTCAGAAAAATCTCCTGAATTTAATCTATAAAAATACGTCCCGGCAGACAATTTTTTTCTTTCGTAAATAATTGTATGTTTTCCGTGAGGATAGTTTTGCGACTGTATTGTTTCAATTTTTTCGCCAATAAGGTTAAAAAGCTCAATTTCTACAAAAGTTTTCTCAGGAAGAAAAATACCAATTTCAGTGGTTTCGGAAAACGGATTTGGCGTGTTTTGGAAAATTTCGATGTTCGTTAGTCGGTGTTCGATATTCGATATTTTTTCAACCACCGAAATTTTATTGGTTTCATAAAAATCATCGCCTTCGAGCCAAGTTTCGATTTCAAGAATTTGCTCTCCCGATAAATTTAAGGATTCGCCATTCCAAATTTTTAAGGTAAATTTTCCTGTCAAACCATCAATTTCTTCAGTCAATTCATCGTCGCCCCAAATGGAAATTGCAAGATTTTTACCTGTATAAACTCCCGATCCTACAAGCAAACCACTCACACTAAATACTCCGATCTCACTAATCATTACCGGTTTTGTTTCCCATGCTGTTTTTGGAATACCCAAAGTCATATT
>JABHKC010000210.1 GCA_018692315.1 Bacteroidota bacterium
AGCTAAAAAACAAAAGGAGGTAAAAATGTAAATTCAAATACAAAATCATGACAGCCCTAAAAGCTGAATGGGAAAGCTATATATAGTATTCTTTATTGAGAATTTGTGACTGGCTGATTATTTTTGTTGCGGAATTACTGATAAAACATATTCATAATTTCAACAATAAAATTTTCAAAAAAGTATTAAACAACTGTATTTCATGTATTTAAATTTAATTAGATTTAGGACTCACTTTCTTTTGCAGATGCTCTATTTTGTACCGGTCTAAAAATGAGTATATATGAGTTTCTCTTTCTCTTGAGCTTATTTCAAAACTAAATCAGCTATCGGAAGAATACTATTTGAATCAAAATTTCCCAAATCCGTTTAAGCAAATTACGGAGATTTATTACGAACTTCCCGAATCGGGAATGGTAAACCTAACTGTTTTCAACAATCTTGGCGAGCAAATTTCAGTGCTTGTTGAAACTGAACAAAAAGGCGGAAGTTATACAGTAAAATTCGATGCAAGCAGACTTTCTGCCGGTGCATACTTCTATACAATAAAAGTTATAGGAGAAAATTCTAACTATTTAGAAACCAAATGTATGAGTTTGGTGAAATAGTATATTTGTTACTTCAAACTAAAAGCCCCATTGTTTTTACTTTGGGGCTTTTTTGATAAAAGTTTGTGAATTTCATAAAGTTGTAAAGTTTCCACCCGCACTTTCATTCCTGCGAATGCAGGAATCCCATCAAAATATTACCTAACTCAATGAGATTCCTGCTTTCGCAGGAATGAGTTGAGTATTGAATGTTGAATTTTCAATTTCGATTTTCCAATCTCAGCGGGATTTCTTATCAGTAGTACCAAATGGACTTTGTAAGTTCAAATAGTAAATGCAATTTTTACAAGAAAAATAATAGTATAATGATTAATTGTTAATATTATGAAAAAATTAACAAATATAATTGTATATTTAACATTTTTTATAAAATGGAATTTCTAAAAGAAAATAAAGTGAATGATTTGAGTATCAACGAGAACTCTAAACTTGATACAAAAGTAAAATCTATATATTATTACTTAATAGTACAGCTTAAACACATGAAACAGTAAATAATGAAAATCATGAAAAAAATCTACAATGTTAATTATTTGAAATTCAAAGAAAACATACGAATTGATATAAATAGAATCCAATAATTATTACAAAATACTGAAACAAAGAATAATTATTCACCTAAAATCAACCATTGAAAGAAAATAACAAAAATAAAAACACAAATAATGTTCACAATAAAAGCATTAGTAAAAAAAATAATCAACAAAATGCTGTTTCAACCGAACTTATAAAAGTAATGTATCAGGAAGATTTGCAAATAACAATAAATGACGGACAGAAATTTGAAATTCCTCCTGAAGGAAACCTTGGGCTATTAGCTATTGGTTACAAGGGACTTATTGCAGTTCGCAAAAAACGTATAGAAACTGATTGGAAGAATGAAAACGAAATTATTAGTGACAAAAAAACCGATTAGCTACTATTGAAAAGACTTGCAAAAAAAATACTATTAATTGGCTGGGATGCAGCTGACTGGAAAATAATTAACAAGCTAATTGATGATGGTCTAATGCCGGCGACAGAAAAACTTGTTAATAAAGGAGTGATGGGTAATCTTACAACACTTGACCCTCCATTTTCACCGATGCTATGGACAAGTATTGCCACAGGAATGCGCCCCGACAAACACGGAATTTTAGGGTTTATTGAACCAAATCCGCGGAAACAAGGTGTTCGTCCGGTTTCATCGCTCTCGCGTAAAGTAAAAGCGATTTGGAATATTCTGAATCAGCAAAACATTAAATCGCATGTTGTAGGTTGGTGGCCATCTCATCCGGCAGAACCAATAAATGGCATTATGATTTCCAATCTTTATCAGCAAGCCGATGAGGCTCCCGACAGATGGAAAATTATGCAGGGGACAGTTCATCCTCCTGAGTTATCAAGATTGTTTGAACATTTAAGGATTCATCCCTATGAACTCACTTCGGAACATATATTACCATTCGTTCCTAAAGCAGCAGAAATTGACCAGACAAAGGACCCCAGATTGTCAATTATATATAGAAACCTTGCTGAGTGTGCCTCAATTCAATCTGTAGCAACTTGGATAATGGAAAACCAGAAATGGGATTTTATGTCTGTGTATTTCGACACAATTGACCATTTTTCTCATGCTTTTATAAACTATCATCCACCAAAGTTAGATGGAATTTCGGATAAAGAATTCAAACTCTATAAAGATGTTATAACCGGCGCATATCGATTTCATGATATGATGTTGGCACGTATGCTTCAGTTAGCTGGTAAAGACACAACTGTGATGATAGTTTCTGATCACGGCTTCCATTCCGATCATTTACGTCCTACATTTATTCCTGACGAACTTGCAGGACCATCATATCAACATCGGCAACACGGTATTTTTTGTATGGCAGGCCCAAACATTAAAAAAGATGAAATTATTTATGGTGCAAATTTACTAGACATCACTCCAACCTTGCTTACCCTGTTTGGTTTACCAACCGGAAAAGATATGGATGGAACTCCCTTAGTAATTGTAAATATATAATTGCTCCATTATTAATTTTTTTTCCTATCTTTGCCACATGGATAGAATAAATGAAATAAGAATTAAATATTCAACAATTATAAAAGAAGCAAACGAGCGTTTCATTCGGATATGGGCAG
>JABHKC010000211.1 GCA_018692315.1 Bacteroidota bacterium
TAAATATAGCATTTTTTTCATTTTCAGAAATAGTATCAAAAATTTGTTAATAACCACACAGAAATTGTTAATAACATTTGAGTTTCAAAAATAAATCAAAAATCCGAAAAATTCATTCTATCTTTGATACTGAGTAGTTACTCCAAAAGAAAACGAAAAATCCAATTGTATATAACAAAATAGAAAGTTTATCATATCCATAACCCCACCAATATTTCTGAAATAAATTAACTATTTTATACATACCACCCTTTTCGATATAATAAAGCTCTTTATACTCCTTATCTAATTTTTCATAACTTCTGATATAACCATTCTTTTTAAAATTATTTAATAATTGTTCGTAAACATTTGCTTGCAATTCAAATGGAATATTATCTTTTTTTGGAAAATAAAGCTTGAACATTTCATATCGAAGCTTGATTTTGCTGATATCTGTACCATATATATTTATTTTACAAATTGAATCCACTTTTTTTGCTTTTGAAAAATCAACCTCTTCGGTGATTTTTACATTTGAAAAATCTAATATGTCTGGCATTGTTGAATTTGAGAATATAATTTTTGAAAACTTTGAATTACTAAAATCTGCTTTTTTTGAAAATCTGCAATTTTGAAAACTAACTACAGAATTAAATTTTGCATTACTAAAGTCTGCATAATAAAATGTATTATCTGCAAAATAAACTAAGCTATCAAAAGTTCCAGAAAGTATTATTGAATTGACGTCTGAACGGTTAATAATAATTTCTTCTAAAAAACTATTATAAGAATATAAACTAGGTTATTAATCGCTTTTTTTTGCATTTTATAGAGCTTATTGAAAGTTTCTACAAAGATATAAAAAATTCAGATATTCTAATAAAACTCCAATAGTTTTTCTATTTTTGTGCAATACTTTCAAAAAAAATGTAACACAATTGCAACAAATGGTACTATCTATTAGAAAGTCGAAAAAAAAAGACTTAAAAGAAAAAAGGATTATTGAAAAAATGTATAAAGAAAACAGAAAAAACATAAATACTTTAGTAAGGAGTTTTCATAATGTCATTTTAAATCCGGAAGATATTTTTCATGATGGACTAATAATTCTTTTAATGAGTATTCGAGAAAACAAAATTAAAGATATTAACAAGATAAACTTTTTTTTCTATGGAGTATGCAAAAATATTTGTTTAAAACAGTTACGACAGACAAAAGAAATACTGAAAGAAAATAATTTTGAAATGATAATGGAAGAACAATTAGACAAAGAGGAACTTTATTGTAAATTACTTGAATATAAAAACCAACTAAATCCCGAAGAACAAAGAATAATTGATATAAGATTTGGCTTGAACAATTTACCTGAAAATAAAAAAACGAATAATATAAAATATAAGGAGATTGCAAAAAAACTTGGAATTACTGTTGAAAATGCCAGAGTGAAATATAAAAGAGCCAAAGAAAAATTGATAAAAATAATTAAAACAGATCCGGATAATGAAATATTAATTATTAATTAATCTAAATGAATAACAAATTATGGAACTCAAAATAGAATATAAGAATAAAATCGTTGGAGATTTCAATTATTTAATGGAAAAAACTATTGAATACGAGAAAACAAAAATTCAGGTAGCTGATGTTATTAAATACTATAAACGAAAACGAATGTATAAAATTTACATTCCATCTGTTGCCGCTTCTATAATAATAATATTTAGTTTGTATTTTAGTTTCATAAACCAAAAAACTGAACCACAAATTGCAGATATTCAGCAAATTGAAATAAACAAAAAATCAAATACTACAAATAATAATGAGAATATTTCACAAGCAAAAAAAACAAATAAATCGAAAGTTATAGAAAAGGAAAATTTTGCTAACTTATCGAAAGCTAAAAATAAAGAATCACTTTCTGAACCGCAACTACTAAAAAGAGAAGTAAAAGCAAATTTTAATCGTTTCGAGGAAATTGAAATAATTGAACCAATAAACAATCAGAAATTCCACAAATCAGATAGTTTGATTTTGAAATGGAAAACAGAAAAAACAAGTTCAGGAATAGTAAAAATATATGATAACAATAAAAAACTTGTTTACCACGCTAAGGTTGATTTAAACAAAAAACAACATTTTGTAGAAAAAAAATTAAAATCTTGTAACTATTTCTGGCAAATTAGCACATGTAATATGCGGGGCCGTTTTATTGTTGAATAATAAAAAAAAAAGATTATGAAATATTTGAATTATAGTTTGTTGATAATAGCAATTACAATATTGAGTTTTGGAAACACTGTTGCTCAAGTTGACAGTTCGCAAAGCGAATTTGAAAAATATAAACAAGAAATTCAAAATGAATTTGAAGATTTTTCGAAAAAATCACAACAAGAGTTTGAAGCATTCAAATCAGAAAACGATTCCTTATTTTTAGAATACTTAGAAAATTCGTGGAGAGAATTCAAATTGTATAGAAGCGAACGAATAGTAAAACCAAAACCAGATTTGCCTCCAAAAGTTTCTGAAAATGAAAATCAAAAAGAAGAAAAACCTGAAAATGAATTACCAAAAGATAGTATTATTGATATAATTGAAGACACAATCCAAATTGAAAACAAAGAAAATAATGAACAGACTAAAGCAGATAGTTTTGAAATTGATGAAAAGAAATTAGAAGAAATGACGGAAGAAACTATTTCCACAGAAGAAGAAATAATTGAAGAAAATCCAATAGATACCTTATTTAATAACTCACTAGAAGATATTCAGGAAAAACCTACAGAAAATGAAATTAAAGAATTTATCAGATATTTTGGTTTAGAAATTCCAATATTTTATTCGAAAAATGAGGTTCGGAATAACGAAACCATTTCGCAAGAGTATATAAACAATTATTTCGATTTTGCTTCATCTAATCAAAAACTGTGCGAAACATCAATTAGCTTGAAACAAACGGCTGATAGCTTAGACCTTAACGACTGGGCTTTTATTGTACTCTTAAAAAAAGCATCGGAGAAATTTTTCGATAATTCTGCACAACAACGCCTTTTTGTGTGGTTTGCAATGCTGAAGAACAATTTTGATGTAAAAATAGGATTTAGTAATCAAAAAGTATTTCTGCTTTGCCACTCTCAAGAGAAAATGTATAGCACAAATTATTACGAATTTGAAAACAAAAAATACTATATTGTTCCTTTTGGAGATAAAATAACTGAATTTCCAACAATAATTTCTCACGAAGCAAGCTACCCAACAACAACAAAAAATGTTTCGTTTCGATTAGATAAACTTCCAATATTAGGAAATAAAACTATTACACGTACATTACAGTTTCGTGATAACCCTTTTGATGTGCAATTCAACCAAAATTTGATAGATTTTTATAGCACTTATCCTGCGGTAGAACTTTCGGTTTATTTTTCGAGCCCGCTATCAAAACTTACTATAAACACTTTTGATGAGTCGTTTAAAAAATATTTGTCGAACAAAACAGAAGCCGAAAAAGTTGATATACTGTTAGAGTTCATGCACTATTCTATTGATTATAAAAAAGACGACAAACAATTTGGCTACGAAAAATGGATGTTTGCCGACGAATGTTTGTATTTTCCCTATGCCGATTGCGAAGACCGTAGCGTTTTGTTTGCGCAACTCGTAAAAAACTATACAAATTTTGATATTGTAGGATTAGATTATATAGACCATATAGCTACTGCAATTAATTTAAGCAATAAAACTGGAGATTTTGTTCTCTTGTACGAAAAAAAATATTACATATGCGACCCTACTTACATAGGTGCAAAAACCGGAATGATAATGATTGAATATAAAAATATGACACCTAAAGTCATTAATTTTAATTAAATATTTATTAACAAATTAAATTTAGAAATCATGAAAAGTAGAAATTTGAATTATTTTAGTGTTTTAATAGTTGCAACTATGTTGATTACAACTAATGTTTTTTCACAAGGGAGATCAAGTAAGACAATTGAAACCATAACCTATAACTCGTGTGGAGAAGAAGCAGAAGCTGAACCAATTCCTTGTTTTATGCAGGATTTGAATTGTCTTAGAAAAAGCGAAATTAAAAAGTATGCAAAGCATATGCAAATAAAAACTAAAGAGTTTAGCTATAACAACTGTGTGGCTGTATCAAGTAAATTGACCGGTAATAATCTTGCAGAAAAAACTGCAACATTTGAAGATGCAAGAAAAAACGCATGGGTAAATGCACGAAAACATGCTTTTGACACCTATATTGATCAATTTGTTGTGCAGGCAAACGAAGGTGGTAGCACTGTAATTGATAAAAAAAGTTTTACCGAATCATTTTATAATCTTATGACAAAAGATGTAAATGGAGTTTCGCCTCTAACAGTACTTAAACAAATTCCGATATTTGACAAATGCCCCGAAGAAAAAGGATACCATTGTTATATGCTGGTTTATTTAAGAAAAGATGAATTGGATAGAAGAATGAAATCTTTAACCAAAATTCAAAATGAGAATCCAAATATGAAATTTGAATTTTGGTATAAAAAGTGGTTGGAGAAACAAGGTTAAACTGAATTTGTTTGTATATTTGTACCGAAGCAATTAATGCTTCGGTACTTATAACTTAATTTGCCATGAGAAAAATAATTTTTACAATTTTACTAATCTATTTATTTAGTCTTACAGTTTTTTCACAAAAAAAACACAAAATAGATGCAACTTATAATTCTGCAGAAGACGAAATTCCTATGCCAGATTGGTTTAAATTACTAAATAATATTTCTGAAAAGGATAAAAGAAAATTCAAAAAGTATTTATCAGATGGTGAATTTTATTATGATAATTGTTTTCGTGCGTCTAGTACAAATGATAGTAATGAAATAAATCATTGGCCAACACCTGAAGGTGCTCGAAAACAAGCATTTGAAAATGCCAGATATGATTGTTACCTGAAAAATTTTGCTAAAATATCAATAACTGCTACATCTGGTGGTAGTACCCAGGTAGATACAAAATCTTTACATAATTCTTTCTATCAACTTAAAAGTAAAGGAATTAATGAAATAATACCACTTTCTGAATTAATAACCTATTATGTACAAGATAGAAATCCAAAAAGAAAAGGTTATCATTGTTATATGTTAGCGTATTTCACACCGAAGAAAGTAAATTTGGCAGTAGATTCTTTGAATAATCTTATAAAAGAATTTAGAAAAGATAGTAAACAGTTAACAAAAGAAAATATTGATTTACAAAAAATTGCTGATGAAGTATCCAAATTAAAAGAAAACAACTATATTTTATTGAAAGAGAATGAGCAACAGTATTCAGAAATAGAAAATATAAAAAAAGAAAATGCAAGATTGCAAAAAATTAATAATGAAGATAGCCAAATAGAAGATAATAATTACACTTTATTGGAAGAAAGTAATGAACTCTATAAAGAAATTGAAAGTTTAAAAAAAACTATTGACAGTTTGAAATTAAGTTTTGAAAAAAATAAAAAAAATAAAGATCAAATGTCTGATAGAATTAATAAACTCGAAAATATTATTGATTCTTTTGAAATTGTATCTAAAACTCAAAAGACAAATTTGGATGTAAGTTTATCTCATAAAATTGATTCCTTGCAAGAAATAATAAAATATAGTCAATTTGGAATTGATATGAATATCTATCTATCTCAAATTATTAATTCTAATAATAACAAAAAGGAATTACTTAATAAAAGTCAAGAAAATTATAAAATAGTTTATAAATACTACAAAAAAACAAACAATTGTGTATTTGCTTATTTTTTAAAAGATTTTTATATAAAAATGATTGAATTATATGAGAAAAAGATAGCAAATGAATATAATATAACAGAAAAAGAAAAATATCAATCATTCATTAATAATTCAAAAAGAGAAATTGAAATAATCAATAATAAATGTAAACCTAAAAATTAACAAATTATGAAAAAGATAATATATTTAATAAGTATTTTTATTTCAATTAGCATTATTTGTAAATCACAAGTTATTTGTGATGATACAAATTGCATTGCAATTGGTCTTACTGATGATCTTATTAAAGAACCGGATAAAATAATAAGAAAGTCAAAACATAAATTTGATGAGTTAAAAAAGTATAATAAAAAATTTGAAGTGGACTGTGAATGGCCTACTTTTTATATATTTAATAAACATGGAGAAAAATACTTATCACATGCTGAAGCAGTAGGTACGGCAGTGGAAATCAAAAATCATTCTAATACTATTCAGGCTAAATTTATTCCTATTACGTGGCGAGGAGAAGAGCAATTGGTAGTTAATGATTTTAATGGTGATGCTATTTTTATGGATATGGATTTTAAACATTATATTATTAAAAAGCAATTTTGGTGCAAAGGTTTACCATTTGAACCAACAAGATATCATAAATGCAAATATTGTGATGAAACATATAAAACTCAAAAATTTAAAAACGAATTTGATGAAAAAAATTCGATTGAAAATTTTGTTATAAATGGCAGGAATTGTCAATCTAGCAAAAATGACAATCATAATGATATGAAATTATATAATGTTGAAGATTGTGATTGCATTGATGGAATATTTGTTGAAGATAATTCGAAATAATTATTTTTTACACTGTATAAACTAATAAGAAATTAAATAATGAAAAATATTATGAAAACAAAATATTTAATCCTTTTTCTCTTTATACTAAACAATAATTTTAGTTATGCAGATATTGAGTATATTCCAATTTATGATAAAGTGATTGATTTTTCCTCATATGCACAAAAAGGGAAAATTTCTCTTTTTGTAATCTCAAACCATTGGTGTGCCCCTTGTGATCGCATGAAAGAAGATTTAAGAAATGCTAATTATGATATGAAGAAGGTCGATTTATTCTTTTTAATGATGTCAAAAGATGCAAAAGATAAAAAATATAAAAATAGAAATTCAACTAAACAATGGGGTTATATGGAAGGTGTAACAATGTTTCCGACCTCCTTTCTTTATGGACCATCTACAAATCAAATTTATAGATATACAGGTTATAAATTTGAAAAAATTGATGCAGATATAAAATTGTTATTAAAAAATATGAAGACTTATTATTATGAAGAAGTAACTTATTCATTAACTGAAACTTCAGATTTTGGTTCTGAAGAGATGGAAATACTTAGGGAAAGAAATTTAGAACTTGAAGATATTATTTCACAAAATGAGGATTCAAACACAAATTACGAGGACATTAATAACCTCAAAAAACGAATTTCAGAACTTGAGGATAAAATAGAGAAATTAAATAATTCTAATGAAATTGATGACATTAACAAAACTCTTGTTGAAATTCAGACTAAATTAGAAACACCAATCCCTACATATCAACTTCCTCCTGATTACAAAAGCTTTTCACAACGAATTGATTCACATGATTTATTATTAAAACAACTTGATGATAGTTTAACAAATTATATTAATAAAAAGTTGTTTTACTCTTCAAATAAAACAAACAATGATCAAATATACGGCAGTATTAAAACTAATTCTAAAAACATCTCTGTTATAGAAGAAATAATTGATTCAATCCCAACAGATTATAATAAAGCTTATGCCAAACTCTGTCCAAAATACTCAAAACCAATAAATGCCTCACAGACTTTTAAGAATAATTTTATAAAATCCCATGATTTTGGATTAGATTTTTTGGTTTGCCATAAAAATTATAATTGGGGAATTGGTATGAATTATAGAATATTATCACATAATTATTATTTCGGACTTGACAATTTTTCCTTGCAAAAAGAAGACGAAAAAAACTATTTATGCTATTCTGATTCTTTGACAAATATTCAAAACTCAATGAATTATCTTTATATAAATGGAATATTTGAGTATTTAGTAATTGATAATTTAAAATTTGGGGTAGAACTATCATATTTGCCATTTTTTGATATGATATATCAAAAAAAACAAATTGAAGCAACAAATGCAGTATCTGATAACATCTTAAAGGGAAAAGTGAATAATAATATAGAAATGTTCAATTCAGACCTTAATAATATTTCAAAAACCTACGATTTATTAAACAAGTTCAATTGTAGTATTTACGCAAAGGCAACATTCAAAAAAATTGATATTTTTGCGAAATACCAGTTTACTAATACTTTTAAGAAAAATGAATTATTTGATATCTCAGATAACAATGTAAATTTTACAACTTTTTCAGTAGGTGTTGCATATAATTTTTCATTTATCAAAGATTTTAGTTCAGAGAAACCAAAAACTACTGATACTAATTAGAAATAGTTTTGTTTTTTACGAATCTTCATTTTCCAACTTTGACAAAGTTGAAAACTTTGTCAAAGTTCATACTGCATACAACTGTAATTATTCACTTTAAAATCTAATAATTATGAAAAATATTTATCCTTTTATTATTATTTTTTTATTATCATTTTTGATACAAAATAGTGCAAATTCTCAAATACAAATAACATCTTTGGGCACAACAAGCTGCGAAGGAGATCCTGTAGAATTACAAATTGATAATCCGGGCAATTTCACAGATAGTTCTTACCAGTGGCAAATCGGAATTGTTAGTACAGATACTACCTTTGAATATTTAAATAGCTCAGATATAATTTATTATGCAAACATAAGTGGTTATTATAGAGTTCTTTTGCTTGACAGTTCAAATACCATTATTGATAGTTCAAATATTATTGGTCTTACTTTTTATCCTGTTTACACAATAAATGTTGATATTGAAATTTGCGATGGGGAAAGTTATTTTGTTGGCGGAGCAGAACAATCAGTTACAGGAATTTATACCGATGTTCTTCAAACAGTTGATGGCTGTGATTCAACAATCACTACAAATTTATTTGTAGATTCAGCTTACACAACAAATATTGATGTAGCAATTTGCGATGGCGAAAGCTATTTTGTAGGAGGAGCAGATCAATCAATATCAGGAATATACACAGATGTACTTCAAACAGTTGATGGATGTGATTCAACAATAATAACTGATTTAATTGTAAATACAGTTTTCACAACAAATCTTGATGTAGAAATTTGTGAAGGCGAAACATATTTTGTAGGCGGCACAACTCAAACAGTTTCAGGAATTTACACAGATTTACTCCAAACAATTGATGGCTGTGATTCTACAATAATCACGAATTTAATTGTAAATTCAGCCTTCACAACAAATATTAATGTTGAAATCTGTGAAGGCGAAAGTTATTTTGTAGGAGGAGCAGATCAAACAACTTCAGGAATATATACAGATATTCTGCAATCAGTTGAAGGTTGCGATTCTACAATAATTACAAATTTAATTGTAAATCAGGTTTATACTACAAATCTCAATGTAGCAATTTGTGATGGTGAAACGTATTTTGTGGGTGGCGCAGATCAAATAGTTGCTGGGGTTTACAATGATACTTTGCAAACTATTGATGGCTGTGATTCAACAATTATTACAAATTTGACAGTAAATCCTGTTAATACAACAAATATTAATGCTGAAATTTGCGAAGGAGAAACTTATTTTGTTGCTGGAGCATATCAAACGATTTCCGGAGTTTACAATGACACTTTACAAACTGTTGAAGGCTGTGATTCAACAATAATTACAAATTTAACAGTAAATCCTGTTTATACAACTAATATTAATGTTGAAATTTGCGAAGGAGAAACTTACTTTGTTGCTGGAGCATATCAAACGATTTCCGGAGTTTACAATGACATTTTACAAACTGTTGAAGGCTGTGATTCAACAATAATTACAAATTTAACAGTAAATCCTGTTTATACAACTAATATTAATGTTGAAATTTGCGAAGGAGAAACTTATTTTGTTGGAGGAGCCGACCAATCAGATACTGGAGCTTACGAGGATGTTTTAACAACTGTTAAAGGCTGTGATTCAATAATTGTAACTAACCTATATGTAAACAGCCTACCTTTATTAGATTTAGGAAATGACACAATTGAAATATGTATAAATGAATCTATAACTTTAAACCCAGATACAAATATTGTATTTAGCGATTATTTATGGTCTGACAATTCAGTAAATAATAATCTTATTGTTAATGATGCAGGAACATATAGTGTAACTGTAACAGATGTAAATGGTTGTATAAATAGTGACTCAATTGAAATTATTCTCCCTGAATTAGATTTAGGATTTTCCAATTTTATTTGTTTTGGAGATTCTTATACATTAAATGCTGGAAATAATGGTGCTACATATTTGTGGAATACAAATGAGGTATCTCAAGAAATTGAGATAACAACTCCAGGCTTGTATTCGGTTACGGTTACCGATTCATCTAATTGTATAATTACGGATGATTTTATGTTATTTTACTACTCGACTAATTATGCAGATTTAGGACCGGATATTAATATTTGCAAAGGCGAAGAACTAATTTTAAATCCCGGCGCCTTTGATAGTTATCTTTGGTCAATCGGTGAAACAACACAATCCATTTTAGTATATACTTCTGGAAATTATGGAATTACTGTAATTGATGCAAATGGTTGCGAAAGTTCCGATGCTATTTTTGTAACTGTTGATGATTTGCCAATTGTTGATTTAGGTTCAGATGTTTCAATTTGTGAA
>JABHKC010000212.1 GCA_018692315.1 Bacteroidota bacterium
GGTAAAATTTAAAATTGAATAAAAAAATTAACTAAAACTCATCAATGTTAATATATTTGAGCATGAAAATTGTAGAAACGTTTATGAAAAAAAAGTTTATGAATTAATCAGGCTAAAAAACTGTCAATTGAAAATAATCACCGGAAAACAAATCGGAAATTCCTCCTCCCACCAAATTCCCCAAATTATTAAAAATACATATACGCCAAATCCTTCACTTTAAGCCCGCCGGCTTGGGTTTAGCTCAACAACGAATATAAAAACTACAGTGCCAGGCACTGTAGTTTTTCGCTGTTTTTATATTCTTAGGTGTTGGCATTAGTTTTTTAATTTTCTATCAATGTTCTGTAATGAATTTCACCTAATGTTTCTGCTGCCGCTCCGTCAAATTCAAATCGTTCTTTCAAGTTCTCATAAATTGTCCTTGAATCTTTAATATTTTTTAATGCTCCTATAAAAAGGACATATATTGTTTCATAATCAAGAGGATACATTGTTTTTTCTTTGTCCTTATATGAATTAAGCACTTTACACAGATCACTTATAGAATCTATTTGAATTTGTGAAAGGTCAGGATAGTTAAATATTACTCGACCCTCGGTAACTTCAGCGGTATCTTCAACGAATTTAATTGTCCATTCGGTAAATGGTAAGCTTGTCATTTTCCAATCGTCACCTATTGGAACAAAATGGTGGTTGTAAAAGGCTATACTGTCTTTATATTTAGTTACTGTAAATGGTATGATTTCATCATAGTCGTAAGTTAGAACTAACTCTTTGTTCGAGCAGTCATAAACAGATATTGAGGTTATTTCTTTTGAATTTGTTGTGATTGTATCAATGTTGTCTCCACAGACTAATAACTTATTGTTGTCTTTGTCAGTCAGGTTAAATACTGTTTGAAAATAGCTTTTACATTGACACTCAAACTTATTTTGTCCATACGACCAAAAAGTAGTAGCAGTCAACAATAGTATTAAGGTTATTCGTATTTTCATTTTGTAATTAATGCCAACATTAGTATAAACAGAAAATTCCGTTTATTTCTTTATTATTATTTTTTGTTTTACTCAATTCATGTTCTAATATTGATTGACTTTGATATTCATAATTTAAAGTAAAAATACCATTGCAAAAATAAAAGAATTCTTTATGCTCACAAATTATTTTTGTATTTTTTCTTTAATCCTATCTCTGAGAGATATTCCATCTGAGCATCAACTCAAATTTTCTTTTGCTTAATGAACCGTTGTTAATATCGGTTCACTTTGTCAATGTTCTCACTTATTATTATTGTATTGGCATTTTCAAGCTTTGATATGGCTACCAATTTATTTATGCTTGAAAAATCTTTATGTTCATTCTTACCTCATCAAATTCAAATTACCCATTTTTGTTCGAACGTTATTGTATTTGTCTATAGAAAGTATTTTCCAAACATAAACGCCAGGTTTAGCATCAGTATTTGAACCTTGCATTTTTCCATCCCACTGTGAGTCAATATTTTTGGATTCAAAAACTAGCACACCTTGCTTATTGAAAATTTTCATTTCGAATTCGTATTTTTCTTTTTCATTACAAATTGCACCGAAGAAATCATTGTAGCCATCTCCGTCAGGTGTGAAAGCATTTGGTATCAGGATATTATGGTCAATTTTTACATCTACTTCTTTTGCAACAGAATCAATACATGCATTTTCTGCAACAGCAATAAGCGAAATAAAATATTTTCCATCTTTAACGAAAGTGTGTTCAAATTCAGAATCAGAAGACATTTCTTCGCTAAAAATCAACCATCTGTAATTGCACGAATTTTTCGCAATTGTTGTGAATCGATAATTGTTATTATTTTCAGATAGTTCAATAGCTGCACAAGGGCTTTGTTTTACATTGATTAAATTAGGTAAAACATTTTTGCTTTCTTTATTTTTGCTTTTGAAATAAGTTACTGTCAACGAAACATCAAAACTACCTGCATCAGTAAAAACATGAACTGGTTCGATTTCGGTAGAAATCTGTTTATCTCCAAAATTCCATAGGTAAAATATTGTGTCACTTTTTTCTCTTGGCGAAAATGTAACTGTCAACGGGCTACAACCTTCCGAAATATTAACACTAAAATTATTGTTTGGCACCAAATTGATTTTTTCTTCAACTGCTTTCAATTCAGATGAATTTTTCTGATTGCTATCATTGGCTTTTTCAATTGTTTTAGAGTTTAATTCTTTTTGAGAATTTGATTTCTCAGTGCTTTTATTTTCGTTTTTAGATTCTACTTTAGCTACAGGCAAAGAAGTATTAATTTCACTTTGTATTAAGTTTTCTTTATCATTTTTAATATCAACTATTTTTTCTGGAATAGTTTCCGAATCTTCTGACAGATAGGTTTTGCTTTCGCTTAATTCAATTTTTTCAACTGAAGTTTCATTTTCAACTTTCTCATTTTCAGAGAAGTAGTAAAATGAAAAAACTGCGATTGCAGGAACAATTAGGGCAAGCATTGTTTTTAGGAAAGCATTTTTTCCAATACCTGAAATATTTTTTGGTGCAGGAAGGCTTTTCTCAAGCCTGAGCCATTCTTGATGGTCATATTCTAATTCAAGCTGGTTAAGCTTTTCCCTTATTTCTGTTTCAAAATTCATTTTCTTTATATATCTCATTTTTGTTGACATAATCTTGATAAAAATCTTTGATTTTTGCTTTCGCTTTCGAATAGTTCGATTTTGATGTACCAATGCTAATATTCAGAATTTCGGCAATTTCTTTATGCTGATAGTTTTCTATTGCATAAAGATTAAAAACCGCCCGATATTTTGGTGTGAGTTTTTGCATAAGCTTTACTATTAGCTTTGCTTTCATTTTTGTAAGCATTTCAGCTTCAGTCTCATCATTTGCCTCATACGCAATATTTTCCAATGTAGTATCGTCTTCCGATGATAAAAGAAACTCTTTCTTTTTTCTCACATTATCAATAGCAT
Organism: Bacteroidota bacterium; assembly: GCA_018692315.1. Classification (NCBI taxonomy): domain Bacteria; kingdom Pseudomonadati; phylum Bacteroidota; species Bacteroidota bacterium. Next base: position 2,979 of record JABHKC010000212.1, read on the forward strand.
TGTTCACTATTATTCGTCTAATCCAACCTTCTAAAGAACCTAAGTTTTTAAAGCCCGAAATTTTTTGAAACACCTTAATAAAACCATCGTGCAAAATATCTTTTGCATCTTCATTATTGTCGGCATATCGTCTGCAAACTACAAGCATCTTACCATAAAATGTCTGATACAAATACTGCTGACTTTTTCGGTCGCCTCTAATACATGCCTCAACTAATCTCTCTACTACTGCCTTATTCGCTAAATCCATTTTGGCTTTAAACTTCTGTTTTCAGACGAAACTGTTTTTTTTAAGTTGCTTGAAAATGAATATTCATTAGATAAGATTTTCTTCAATTTCTTTTACAAAACTACTCCTCAACCAAAACCTCCAAAATTTTAATGGCAGCTTTGGAGACAGAAGTCCCAGGCCCAAAGATTCCTACTACACCGGCATCATATAAAAACTGATAATCCTGAGGTGGGATAACTCCTCCAGCTATAACCATTATATCTTCGCGCTCATGTTTTTTCAACTCAGCTATAACTTTTGGAATCAGAGTTTTGTGTCCGGCAGCCAGGCTCGAAACTCCAAGAATATGTACATCATTTTCAACGGCTTGGCGAGCAGCTTCTTCAGGTGTTTGAAAAAGTGGTCCAATATCTACATCAAAGCCAATATCAGCGTAGCCGGTAGCTACAACTTTTGCACCTCTGTCGTGGCCATCTTGTCCCATTTTTGCAATCATAATTCGAGGTTGCCTTCCTTCCTTTTCAACAAATTTTTCTACTAACTTTTTTGCCTCTTGATATTTCATATCATCTTTAGATTCGAATGAATAAACTCCTGAAATTGACTTGATTGTGGCTTTATATCTTCCGGCAACTTTTTCGCAAGCATCAGAGATTTCGCCAAGCGAAGCACGATTTTTTGCTGCTTCAATAGCTAATTCTAAAAGATTGCCCTCTCCGCTATCTGCAGATTTTGTAATAGCTTGCAACAATTGCTGAACATTTTGTTCGTTTCTTTCGCTTTTCAGTTTATTTAACCTTTCAATTTGAGATTTCCGAACGGCTGTATTATCAACATCAAGAATTTCTATTGGGTCTTCCTTTTCTAATTTATAATTGTTCACGCCAACAATTGTGTCTTTACCGGAATCAATTTTAGCTTGTTTGCGAGCAGCTGCTTCTTCAATTTTCATTTTTGGAATACCGGTTTCAATAGCTTTCGCCATTCCACCCAAATCTTCAATTTCTTGTATAAGTTTCCACGCTTTTTCGGCAATTTCTTTAGTCAGATGCTCGACATAATATGAGCCACCCCAAGGATCTACCGTTTTGCAAATTTGTGTTTCTTCTTGAAGATATATTTGAGTGTTTCGTGCAATTCGTGCCGAAAAATCGGTTGGAAGTGCAATAGCCTCGTCAAGAGCATTTGTATGAAGAGACTGAGTATGTCCAAGAGCTGCACTAAGCGCTTCAACACAAGTTCTGGTAACATTGTTGAATGGGTCTTGTTCTGTAAGGCTCCAACCAGAGGTTTGTGTGTGAGTTCTCAAAGCCATCGACTTTGGATTTTTCGGATTAAATGATTTTACAATTTTTGCCCAAAGTATACGAGCAGCTCGCATTTTTGCAATTTCCATAAAATGATTCATACCAGCTCCCCAGAAAAACGACAGCCTTGGTGCGAAAGAATCTATATCCATTCCGGCTTTTATGCCAGTTCTAAGATATTCTAAACCATCGGCGAGAGTGTATGCAAGCTCAATATCGGCAGTTGCTCCTGCTTCTTGCATATGATAGCCCGAAATGCTTATAGAATTAAATTTTGGCATGTTAGCTGAAGTAAATTTAAAAATATCCGCAATTATTCGCATAGAAAATTCAGGTGGATAGATATAAGTATTTCTAACCATAAATTCTTTCAAAATATCGTTTTGGATAGTTCCACTAAGTTTTTCTATTGGAACACCTTGTTCTATACCTGCAACAATATAAAAAGCCAAAATAGGCAAAACGGCTCCATTCATTGTCATCGAAACAGACATTTTGTCGAGCGGAATTTGATCGAACAAAACTTTCATGTCGAGGATTGAATCTATTGCTACGCCGGCTTTTCCTACATCTCCGACTACTCGTTGATGGTCGGAGTCGTAGCCTCTATGTGTAGCTAAATCGAAAGCTACAGATAATCCCTTCTGTCCGGCAGCAAGGTTTCTTCTGTAAAAAGCATTAGACTCTTCGGCAGTAGAAAAACCGGCATACTGGCGAATTGTCCATGGACGCATTACATACATTGTGGAATATGGTCCGCGCAAAAAAGGTGCAATTCCTGCTGAAAAATCAAGATGTTCTAAATCTAACAAATCTCGATGTGTATATGCTTGTTTTAATGGAATTTGCTCGGCTGTGTTCCAATCTGCTTTTATGTTATTTTCCTTTTCCCATTCAATGGCTGATTTATTTGTATTTCCTTTTGTAATAAAATCAGTTTCCGAAAATTTTGGTCTCATAATATTTATTTTTATTTCCGTATTTTATAGTCTTTTCTATAGATTTCGTATTATTTTTCTTTACAGGTGTATCCTAAACTTTCAATAGTTTTTTTTACTTTTTGTAAATCAATTCCATTTCCGTTTATTTTTACACTATTATTTTTTATATCTGCATATACTTTTTCAATTCCGACAAGAGTTGTAATATTTTTTTCAACATTGGCTTTACAATGATTGCAAGTCATTCCCTGAACTTTTAATGTTATGATTTCCATATTATTAAAATCTGTTTTTTTGTAAATACTTGTTTTTCCATTATTAAAAAACCTTGCAAGAATATTTCTCTTAAAAAAGGAATAAATAAGCAAAAAAGACAAAATAATAGTCGATGCATATTTAACCCAATCTGTCTGAAAATGAGAATCGTGATGCTGTACTAACTCATTTGAAATATTTCCAAAAAACCATTCTTTTGGTAAAAATTGATTTATGATAAAACCAAAAAATAGCGAACCGCCAATTATTGTAAACAAATAATAAAGCAAAGTTTTCTTTCCAAGACTATTTTTAATGATTGTTATGGTAGCAATATTTGTTGCCGGGCCTGCCATCAAAAATACCAAAACTGCACCAGGAGAAATTCCTTTCATAAGAAGTACCATTGCAATTGGTACTGATCCTGTAGCACAAACATACAGAGGAATCGCTGCCAGCAAAACAATGGGCATACTCAAATAATTGCTGTACTGGAAGTTTGTGAAGAAATTGTCAGGTATCATAATTGAAATTAAAGCTGCGAGAAACAAGCCTATAAGTAACCAATCGGCTATATCATCAAAAAAACTCACAAAAGAATATTTGAAAATTTTCTTTAAAGTTGGGCTATTTTTATTTTCCTGAACAACTTCTTTGTTCTCAATATTTACAGAAATATTTTCTTCATTTTTATCAAATTTGTTTACTAACGAACCCCCAACAATTCCGGTAACAAACGCAACTATTGGCCTAATCACAGCAAATGGCAGCCCAATAAGAGAATAAGTTACCAAGATTGAATCGACTCCTGTTTGAGGAGTTGAAATCAAAAAAGAAGTAGTACTACCTTTTGAGGCTCCATTTTTGTAAAATGAAATTCCAGTTGGGATTACTCCGCACGAACATAAAGGCAAAGGGATTCCAATCAAAGCAGCATTAAAAACAGAAGAAAACTTTTTCTTACCAAGATATTTTGAAACTTTATCTTTTGGAAAATAGACATGAAGAATCCCTGCAATCAAAAATCCCAATAGAAGATATGGAGACATTTCATTCATTAAAATAAGAAGTTCTTCAAAATATTTTAAAATATATTCCAATTGTGAAAAGTTTTCAGGAGAATAATTTATTTTTTGGGGTCAGAAATTATGAAATTCCCAGTTTTTTATGAAACATTCTTAAAGTTTCGAGCACGTTCGATTTTACGTGAATGAAATTTTCAACGCCATTTTCTTGAAATTTCTGAACCGAAGCCTTTGGGAAACCTGCCACTGCAAATAATGTTTTGTTTTTCAATCTGTTAAAAATTTCAATCACAGTTTCAGAATATTCATCATCAGAGCTACATGCAACAACAATTTCTGCATTACTTTCAATGGCAGTTTCAATTCCTTTTTCAGCGGTTTCAAAGCCAAGATTATCAATAATTTTATATCCTGCACAAGCAAAAAAGTTGGAAACGAACTGTGCTCGTGCTCTACTCATTGCCAAATTTCCGTATGTAAACAAAAATACCTCAGGAATTTTACCTTTAAAATTTTCTGTCTGCAATCTGAGTTTTTCAAATTCTTCTGCACCACGATAAAGATTCAGTGGTTGAGCAATAACATTTTGAGTATCAACAAATTTGGATGTGGCAATTTCGGGATTTATTTTATCATTTATTGATTCAGTTGAATTTGGAAATTGATTTGTGCCTAACAAAATTTCTTTTCTTTTTGCAATATTGTTGTCTCTAATTTCTGCAATTTCAACAATTTTATTCTGAACGATTCCCTCTTTAAAAGCTAAAAGATAGCCACCAAGGTTCTCAATCTCAACAAAAATTTTCCAAGCTTCGTTAGCAATAGAATTTGTAAGATTTTCGACATAATAAGAACCGGCTGAAGGATCAATAATTTTGTCGATATAAGCCTCTTCTTTCAAAAGATTTTGCTGATTTCGGGCAATCCGCTCCGAAAATTCATCTGTTGTCTTAAAAGCCGAATCGAAGGGCAAAACTGTCAGAGAATCTGTGCCTCCAATAATTGCAGAAAGTGCCTCAGTAGTAGTTCTTAAAAGATTTACATATGGATCGTAAATTGTTTGGTTCCATTTAGAAGTTTCGCTATGAATCTTCATTAAACAAGAATTTTTATCGGTAGGTTTGTATGAATCTACGATTTTTGACCACAACAATCGAGCTGCACGAATTTTTGCAATTTCCATGAAATAGTTCGAGCCAACTGCAAAATTAAATTGCATATGACTTGAAATATCATCAATACTTAGCCCCAAATCTGTAAGATTGGCAAGATATTCATTTCCAGCAGATAAGCTAAAAGCCAATTCTTGTACTATAGATGAACCGGCATTGTGGAAATTTTTTCCATCCACAGCAAGTACTTGAAAATTCGGTAAGTTTTCTTTTGCAAATTCTATTAGGTTTTTGGAATTTTGTAGTGATATTTCTTCCGATTTGCAGCAATAGTTCCCATTTAATGAAAAATAGCCTATTGGGTCAAAATTTATTGAGCCTCTGATTTTATTGGGAGAAATTCCTTGCTCATCAATTTCCTCTTTCAGCAAAGAAAGAATGTTTGTTGAGAAATTGTTAACTATAAAATTCAGACTTATACAATCTAACTTTATGCCTGCCAGCAGTTTCGAAAAATTGTTTTTCAAGATATCGGCATCGTTGGTGCAGATGAAGCCAAAGGAATTAATTCCCTTGTTTGCTATATTGTTTGCTTTTTTATTGGCCTCGGCGATATCGGAAACTTCAATGTTTTGCCTTATATCCCAACTATTGTCGGTGGTTTTATTTCCTCTAATAAATGGAAATTCTCCTGGCAAAAAATTTGTAAGGATAGAATTTTCAATGTCCTCTTTTCGGTAATAAGGTTTTATATCAATCCCTTCTATTGTTTTAGAAATCAGCCTTTTTGCGTAATCTCCACCTTTCAGGTCTTTACTAATTTGATTTTCCCACTGCTCGGTACTTGCTGGAGAAAAATCTGAAAATAAATCACTTAGCAAATTCTTTTTATGCATATTTTATATTGTTAAATTCAAATCGCAAAATTAGTTCTTTTGTAACTTATTTATAGTTTTTAAAAATTATTTTTGGAAATATTATTTGCTAATAATTTGAACTATAGTAAACTTGGATTTATATGATTTTAAATGTACAAATTATTGTAGTTTAGGTCTTCAATCTTACAATTCAATAATACCATTTTTTATTGCAAATTTGGTAAGATCTACAATGGACTTCAATTGTAACTTGTTCATAATATTGTTTTTATGCGATTCTACGGTTCTGTTGCTAATGAAAAGCCTGTTTGCAATTTCTTTATAACTATTTCCTTCGGCAAATAGCCGAATAATTTCTACCTCTCTTTGAGTCAAGCTATTCAAAATTTTATATGCTTTTGATTCAGCCTGATTTTTTTTACTGAAATAGCTTTTGCTAAGAATGTTAGATACAGTTTGGTTGAGGTAAATTTCCCCTTCGTGAACCTTAATAATAGTATTTATTAATTCATCTCTGGTAGTATTTTTTGGCAAGTATCCTTTTGCACCTGCATCCAGCGATTCTATTATTGACTGTTCGTCGGTTTGCGAAGACAGAATGACAATTTTAATATCGGAAAACTCACTGCTGCTGCTAATTCTTTTGGCAATTTCGATACCCGACATTTTGGGCAGTGATATATCAAGTAAAATAATATTAGGTTTTTTTGTGGCTAAAATTTTGAATAATTCATCACTATCGCCGGCTTCCTCAACAATTTCGATTTCATCGTTTCCGAGCAGTAGCATTTTTATGCCATCTCTCACAATATTGTGATCATCAACTAATATTACTTCTATTTTACTCATACTACATTAGGGAACTTCTAAAAATGCAAATTTCTTCCTTTGTTTCATACTTTCTGCTTTACATACTTTCAACTTTTCATGCTAATCTATATTTTTCAAAATATCAATCAATAAATCCCAGAATTTTTTCACAGTGCTAATTTCCAATCTTTCGTCGGGCGAATGAACTCCACGCAAAGTTGGTCCGAAAGATATCATATCCAAATTTGGATACTTTTCGAGAAACAAACCGCATTCCAGACCAGCGTGAATAGCACGAACAACAGGCTTCACATTAAAAAGCCGTTGGTATGAAGCTACCGAAATATTCAAAATTTCAGAATCGTTATTTGGAGCCCATCCCGGATAACCATCAGTATGAACAACTTTTGCTCCGGCAAGCTTGAAAACACTTTCTACCATGCTGGCTATATCTTTTTTTGCAGTATCTACCGAACTTCTTTGGCTGGTTGTAACTGCAATTTTTCCATCTTTAAATTTTATGGAAGCTAAATTTGTTGATGTTTCAACCATTCCTTTAAGCTGGCGACTCCATTCAATTACGCCGTGTGGGCAAGCATAAATTGCGTTTAACAGACGGTTTTGAGTGTCCAAATCTATAACTTTCGCAGGGAGTTCAACTGTTTCTATGGAAAGAGAAAGCTTTGGTTCGGTAATAGCAAGCTCGTTTTTTATATTTTTGCTAAATAGCTTAAAATATTCCTCAAATTTTGTTTCCTTTCCTTCAGGAATAATTATTTCAGCAAATGCTTCGCGAGCAATGGCATTTCTAAGATTTCCTGCATCTATTTCCGAAATTCGTAATCCAAAATCGTTCGCTGCATTCCATAAAAATCTATTTATGATTTTGTTTGAATTTCCAAGTCCTTTTTCAATATCGTCTCCAGAATGTCCGCCTTTTAGTCCGGAAACTGAAATTTTATATGCAATATGATTTGTTGGAACATTCTCATTTTTATAATCGAAATAGGCAAGTGTATCTATGCCCCCTGCACAACCGATAAATAATTCTCCTTCATCTTCAGAATCAAGATTAAGAAGAATTTCGCTTTTCATAAATCCTGATTTTATCTCAAAAGCTCCGGTCAAGCCAGTTTCTTCATCAACTGTAAACAGGCATTCAATTGGGCCATGTTCAATATTTGTAGCTGTGAGAATTGCCATTTGTGCCGCAATTCCAATTCCATCGTCGGCACCGAGAGTAGTACCTTTTGCTTTTACCCAGTCGCCATCAATGAATGCTTGGATAGGATCTGTTTCAAAATTGTGAACCACATCGGAATTTTTTTCGCAAACCATATCAATATGACTTTGCAAAACAACAGATTTTACATTTTCCTTACCTTTTGTAGCAGGTTTAGAGATCAATACATTTCCAATTTCATCTCTTTTTGTCTCTAAATTATTTTCCTTTCCAAAATTCAATAGAAATTCAATAATTTTTTCTTCCTTTTTCGATGGTCGAGGAACTTTACAAATTTCCTCGAAATATTGCCAAACAGATTTTGGTTGTAGGCCTCTAAAAACTTCCATATTCTTAATTTAATAATTATTATTTCAAAAAATTGATTACAAATATATGGATATTTTACATTTCTTCATTTATTCAGAAACTGAAATAAGCTAAGATGCTCCGCCCTACCGTTTTGGAAATTGAAATAACTTTACTAATTCAAAAACAAAATTATTTTTATCCCCTTTATACTAAATGAAGTATGAAAACAATTTTAAGCATAATAAATTTCATATTGAATATTTTAATATTTTTGACATCAAAATTTTTGATAAATTGTGTAAAAAAAAATGCATTATGATTAATAAAATAAGTTTTTTCAGCCTAATTGTGTCAATAATTGTATTGATATCGTGCACAAATAGCAATAATAAAAATGCTGAAAAGAATATAAACAAAAACAAAAATAGGACAAGTATGAAACACCCAGAATGGTCGAAAAACTTATCGATCTATGAAGTTAATTTGAGGCAATATTCACATGCCGGAACATTCAACAAATTTGCAGAACATTTGCCCAGACTGAAAGAAATGGGAGTAGGCATTTTGTGGTTGATGCCAATTCAGCCCATAGGCGAGCTAAACCGAAAAGGAAGTTTGGGGAGCTATTATTCCATCAAAGATTATCTGAATGTAAATCCCGAATTTGGCACTATGGAAGAATTCAAACAGCTTGTGCAGAAAATACATGATCTTGGCATGTTTGTTATTATCGACTGGGTCGCGAACCATACAGCATGGGACAATAATTTGACTGCTGATCATCGCGATTTTTTCACTCTCGATAGTGCAGGAAATTTCACTTTACCAGTAGATGATTGGAGCGATGTAATTGATTTGAATTATGAAAATCAGGAGATGAGGAAATATATGATTGAGGCACTCAAATTTTGGGTTTCGGAATGCAACATAGATGGCTACAGATGCGATGTAGCCGGAATGGTACCTACCGATTTTTGGAACAATGCCCGTCAAGAATTAGATAAAATAAAGCCGGTTTTTATGCTTGCCGAAGCCGAACAATTAGACCTGCACGAAAAAGCATTCGACATGTCGTATGCCTGGAATTTTATGCACATAATGAACGATATTGCTCAAGGCAAAAAAGAAACTAACGAATTTATAAACCATTTCAACAAAGAATTGAAAGAATATTCGAAAAACGATTACAGAATGTATTTTACTACTAATCATGACGAAAATTCTTGGAATGGGACTGTTTTTGAGCGACTTGGCGATGGGGCAGAAAGTTTTGCAGCTCTTAGCTTTGTAGTGCCGGGGATGCCTCTAATTTATAGTGGTCAGGAAACCGGATTAAACAAGAGACTGGCTTTTTTCGAGAAAGATACAATCGATTGGACAGATTTTAAATATCAGAAATTTTATTCCAAACTTAATAAACTTAAAAATGAAAATAAAGTGCTGTGGAATGGAGAGTTTGGCGGAGATTTCGTTTCTGTTGATAATAGTTTTACGAAAGATGTATATTCATTTATTCGAAAAAATTCTGAACAACAGATACTTGCAATTTTTAACTTCAGTGAAAATCACCATGAAATACAACTATTTAACGATCTTGTTGCAGGAAAATATTTGGACTATTTTTCTAACGAACTTGTTGAAATTGACAAAGAAACAAAAGTTTCGCTTAGCGCATGGGATTATAAAATTTTAATAAAAAAATAAACCTGCATTAAAATATTAGACATGGAAAATACCAGAATCATTGCAATTAAACCTGAAAAATCCGTAACAAAAGTTGGAGTGTTTCAGAATTCCAATTTACTTTTTCTAAAAAATGTCAATCATACTCAGGAAGAGCTGAACAAATTCTCAAAAGTTTCGGATCAGGATGAATACCGTGCCGACAAAATTTTGCAAGAATTAAAAAATGCAGAAATCAGGCTCGACTTAGTTAGGGCAATTGTTGGCAGAGGAGGATTAATAAAACCAATATTTTCGGGAGTTTATGGTGTAAACGATGCAATGATTCGAGACTTAAGAAACAGTGCCATTGCCGACCATCATATCAATTTGGGAGGTTTGATTGCACATCAGCTTTCCAAAAAAATTGAAAATTCGGAAGCTTTTATTGCCGACCCAGTGATAGTTGACGAAATGGCTGAAATTGCGACATATTCGGGCTTACCAAACTTGCATAGGAAGTCTATTTTTCATGCTTTAAGCCACAAATCGGTTGCAAGGAAATTTGCCAAATCGCAGGTAAAAGAATACGAAGAAATGAATTTGATTGTTTGTCATCTTGGAGATGGTACCTCAATTGGTGCTCACCACAACGGCAAAGTAATTGATGTAAATCAGGCTTTTGATGGCGAAGGTCCATTTTCCTTTGAACGTGCCGGAAGTTTGCCACTACGGGGTATGATAAAAATGTGTTTTAGCGGCAGCTATACCGAAAGAGAAATCCTAAACATGATACAGATGAAAGGCGGAATGGTAGCATATTTCGGCACAAATAGTCCGGCCAAAATTGAATCGCTGGTTTCAGAAGGAAATAAAGAAGTTAAAGCAGTTTACGAAGCTATGGCATATCAGGTATCAAAATATATTGGTTCTATGGCACCAGTTTTGAAAGGCAAAGTAGATGCAATTCTTTTGACAGGACACATGTCGCAAAGCAAACGTTTTGTAAATCTTATCCGCGAACGAGTAGAACTAATTGCACCAATTCATATTTTCCCCGACGAAGATACCGTGAAATCGCTCGCAACTAATGCCCTGCTGGTGATGAAGGGGGAAATTGAAGCGAAAGTATATGAATAGGAATATATAAGTTGAAAGTTTGTAAAGTTCATTCCTGCGAAGGCAGGAATCTCGTGAAAGCAAAAATTACAAAATAGTTTATCTTTGCATATATGAATGAAAAAGAAAAATATGTTAATCCGTTTACTGATTTTGGATTTAAAAAATTATTCGGAGAAGAACCAAATAAAGATTTGCTAATTGATTTATTGAATGAGTTGTTAGATAATGAAGCAAAAATTAAAAATCTGACCTACGGAAAATTAGAAAACTTAGGGGACATAATCGTAGAAAGAAAAGCAATTTTCGATTTATATTGCGAAAACGAAAACGGAGAAAAATTTATAGTAGAAATTCAGAAAGCAAAACAGGATTTTTTTAAAGATCGAACAATTTTTTATTCCACCTTCCCGATTCGTAGTCAGGCACAAAAAGGCAGTAACTGGAATTTTGAACTAAAATCGGTTTATACAATTGGAATTTTAGATTTTCGGTTCAACGATCACGATAAGGACAAAACGATAGTAAACGAAGTGAAATTGATGGATACTAAAAAGAAAGAAGTTTTTTACGACAAGCTTTCATACATTTATGTCCAAATGCCAAATTTTACCAAAACAGAAGATGAACTAACTACTCATTTCGACAAATGGTTGTATGTTTTAAAGAATCTTCATAAATTTCAAAATCATCCTAAAGTATTGAAAGAGAAAATATTTAATAAACTGTTCCAAATTGCAGAAATATCAAATTTTACTAAAGAAGAAATAGAAGAATACGAACGAAGTTTAAAATCGTATAGAGATTTAAATAATACTATAGATTCTAAATATAGAAAAGGCATTGAAAAAGGTATTGAAAAAAACAAAATAGAGGTTGCAATTGTGATGATGAAAAACGGCGAATCTGATGAAAAAATATCTCAATACACCTTGTTACCAATTGCAGAAATCGAAAGCTTACGAAAGGAAATATTAAATTTATAATCCAAGAATTCGCAACTTGAAATTCAAACCTCTTTTTTCAAAATTGAAATACACTATCTCTTTGTTCCTGCTGTCTTTCACAATTTCGTGCAGTACAAATACGGAACAAGAAACAGGCCAAATAGCCAAAAATGGGATGGTAGTCTCTGCTCATCTCGAAGCCTCAAAAATAGGAGTAGAAATTTTGAAGCAAGGTGGGAGTGCCATCGATGCTGCCATTGCGGTAGAATTTGCTCTGGCGGTTTGTTATCCTGCAGCAGGAAATATTGGCGGCGGCGGATTTATGCTCATCAGGCAATCTGATGGCAATGTTTCTACTCTCGACTATCGCGAAAAAGCTCCTCAATTAGCCCAGCGAGATATGTATCTTGATTCCATTGGTGAAATTATTCCTTACAAAAGTTTGTATAGTTCTCAGGCAGTTGGTGTCCCCGGAACTGTCGATGGAATGATAAAAGCCCATGAAAAATTTGGAACTTTAGATTTCAGCGAACTTATTCAACCTGCCATCAATTTGGCTAAAAATGGTTTTCGAATAACTGCGAAACAAGCCGAAAGTTTTAACTACATTCAAGAACTTCTCGAAAAATATAATACATACAAAACTACTTTTCAGAAAGATACTGCATGGAAAGAAAATGATGTTCTCGTTCAGAAATATTTGGCTAAGACTCTTGAACTAATTCGGGATAAAGGACGGGAAGGATTTTATGCCGGTGCAACTGCCGATAAAATAGTTTCAGAAATGCAAAAATCAGATGGACTAATTTCGCACAATGACCTGAAAAACTATTCATCTGTTTGGCGAAAACCGATTATGACAGACTACAAGGCGTACAAAACATTTTCGATGGCTCCACCTTCGAGCGGTGGAATTGCTTTGTCGCAATTGCTCGGCATGGTTGAGAATTTCGATGTTTCAAAAATGGGCTTTCATTCTGCAGAATCTATTCATCTTTTCACCGAAGCAGAAAGACGAGTATATGCCGACAGAGCTGAATTTCTGGGAGATCCCGATTTTACTTTTGTTCCTGCAGAAGGCTTGTTGCAAAAACAATATATCGAATACAGGATGCAAGATTTCGATCCCAAAAAAGCCTCAGAATCAATAAACATTAATCATGGGCAAGCATTTAGCGAAAGCGAAGAAACAACACATTATTCAATTGTTGACAAATGGCGAAATGCAGTTTCTGCTACCACTACGCTGAACCGGAGCTATGGCTCAAAAATCATAGTAGAAGGAGCAGGATTTTTCCTAAATAACGAAATGGACGATTTCAGTGCAAAACCCGGCATCCCAAATTCTTACGGATTGGTCGGCGGCGAAGCAAATTCAATAGAAGCGAACAAACGAATGCTTAGCTCTATGACACCTACAATTCTCGAAAAAGACAACGAGTTGTTCATGGTGCTGGGTTCGCCAGGAGGTTCAACCATCATTACCTCAGTTTTTCAAACCATAATGAATGTTGCCGAATTTGAAATGACAATGCAGGAAGCAGTTTCCGCAAAAAGATTTCATCATCAGTGGCTACCCGATGTGATTTATTTTGAAGAAGGAGCAATTGACAGCAGCCGGATTTTTCATCTCGAAAAAATGCAACATAAACTACAAAAAAGGTTGCCGATAGGACGTGTAGATGCAATTCTTGTTTTGCCCGACAATAATCTGGAAGGTGGTGCCGATCCGCGTGGCGATGATGTTGCTGTTGGGTATTAGCTGTTAGCTGTCAGCAAATTGCCAGCAGTCAATAGCATTTAAGCTCCAACAGCCCGCCTCACAATTTTAGAGCCATACTTTCTTTTCAGCAAATCCATTGCCATATGAAGTTTTATCATTTCGGGAGTGTCCTCGAAAAGGTTAAGTTGCTGAACTCCATGTACAAGATTGCTAAAACGAACACCAACCAATCGTATAAGCATTCGCCTTTGGTATAACTTTTTGAAAAGTTCTTTTACAATATCAATTAGTACATGATCAAAAGATGTATAAGCAATTCGTTTTTGCATAGTGTGCGTATCGAAATTTGAGTAGCGAATTTTCACTGTTACGCAAGCCGTAAGTTTTTGCTTTTTCCTCAACTGAAAACCAATTTTTTCGACCATAGTAACCAAAAGGTCATTTATGTATTTAATATCGATGCAATCTTTCTCGAAAGTCCGTTCGGTGCTTATCGATTTTCTTTCAGAGTAGGGTTCAATTGGTGTAGAATCTATCCCGTTTGCTCTTTTCCACAACACAATGCCGTTTTTTCCCAGCACTTTTTCAAGCATTTCGGGAGGAATAAGGCTAAGTGTTTTTATTGTAGAAATACCCATAGAACGCAGAAGCCGAAAAGTTTTGTTCCCGAGCATCGGAATTTTCCTAATCGACAATGGATAAAGAAATGGCTTGACATTTTCTTCGGGAACTTGCAATTCGCCATTAGGTTTTGCTTCGCCTGTGGCAATTTTAGATATGGTTTTGTTCACCGACAAACCAAAAGAAATGGGCAAGCCCGTATTTTCAATAATTGTGCTACGAAGTTCTTTAGTCCATGTGAGCGAGCCAAAAAATTTGTCCATTCCTGTAATATCAATATAATGCTCGTCGATAGATGCTTTTTCGAAAACCGGAGATTTTTCGGCAATTATTTCCGAAACCAAATTCGAATATTTGCTATACTGCTCGTGGTCGCCCCTTATGAGCATTGCATCGGGGCAAAGGTTTCGGGCAAGTTTCATTGGCATTCCGGAACTTACTCCGAATAGACGGGTCTCGTAGCTGCAACTCGAAACTACTCCCCTATCTGAAGTTCCGCCAATAATTATAGGTTTTCCTTCCAGATTGCTGTTTAGCAAACGTTCTACAGAAACAAAAAATGTATCTAAATCGAAATGTACTACTGTTCTCATGGGAGGCGGAAATTATGAATTAGGAATTAGAAATTGGATGCAAGATGCACGATGCTGGATACAAGATACTGGATATTCAATCTTCAATATCCAACACGGAATATCCAACATCCAAGTATTTTGGTTCTGATTTTTGATAATTAATGGCTCTAAGAAGACGACAATAACTTCGTTATGCTTGAATTTTTAATCAGTCATTTACAAAAGTAAACTCCTGAGTTCCAAATTCTTCACAAGCCTTGTTCTTGCCGTCTTCTTAGAGCCATTTGAAGAAAATGGAGTTTTCTTAGAAGCACTAATTAGAAATTTACTTTTCATAATTCATTTTTTTTAATTACCTTTGATTATTATTTAATCATTTTATTGCTTACAATATAATCATTTTTATTGAAATAAAAAAATAGAATTAGTAAAAAAATAAACAAATATGATTTTAAATTTCCTGTATCCTATATCCAGCATCCTGCATCTTACATTCTGCATCTTGCATCCAATTTCTAATTTCTAATTTCCAATCCATCATGAAATTCAGTTCAAATATTAAACTTTTGCGAAAGCGAAAAGGCAGAACCCAGGACGAAATGGCTATGACGCTAAAAATGAAGCGTTCTACTTTGAGTGGTTACGAAAATGAAATTGCACGACCGAATATTTCGGCACTGATTGCTTTATCAGAATATTTTGAAGTGTCGATTGATACGCTTGTAAAAACCGATTTAAGCTTGCTTTCGGAGAGCCAACTTTCCGAATTGGAAAGAGGAAATGACATTTATATTAAAGGAAGTCAATTGAGAGTTTTGACAACAACTGTAGATAGCAGAAACAACGAAAACATAGAATTGGTACACGAGAAAGCAAAAGCCGGCTATACATCAGGTTTTGCCGATCCGGAATTTATTAAAGAACTGCCGGCTTTTAATTTGCCCTTTCTTTCGAAAGAAAAAAAATACAGAACATTCCAAATAAATGGCGATTCGATGCTGCCAATTACCGATGGCTCGTGGATAACTGCCGAGTTTGTGCAAAACTGGAATACCATAAAAAGTGGAGAAGCATATATTATTCTGACAGTTAACGATGGAATTGTTTTTAAAGTAGCAGAAAACAAAATTGCCAGCAGCAGAAAGTTGATTCTATCATCGTTGAATCCATTATACAAACCCTACGAATTGAAAATAGAGGATGTAAAAGAAGTTTGGAAATTTATCCATTTCATAAATTCCGACCTGCCCGATGCAAATATTCCTCAGGAAGAACTCCAAAAAACAGTAGCAAATCTTAAAAATGAAGTCAATTTAATTAAAATGAAAATTGAAACTTTGTAAGGACTATATTTAACTGGTGTCAGTAAGAAAAACATGTAATGTGCTACACCCATATTGTCAGGAGATTACAAATTTATTTTAACAAGTTGGGTTAAAGAAGTAAAATTTGATTTTAAAAAACAGCCAGAAAGATACGTCCGAATTAAAGCAAAGGGAATGAAAAAGAATCCAAAGTGGTACCTAAACAAAGGAGGCGAAAATTGGATATTTATGGATGAAATAATCGTGAAATAAACAAAAATTTAACTAATATGAAGAAAACACTCTTATTTATTTCAATCATAGTTTTTCTGGCAGCTTGTAATTTCTCCGAATCAGAGAAAGAAAAACGTAATTACATCGAAACCGAAACTTTAGAGGAGAAAAACGAACGCATGCAATGGTGGCGTGATGCCGGTTTTGGCATGTTCATTCATTGGGGATTATATGCTGTTCCGGCCGGCCAGTATGGCAAAGAAAAAAATCATGCCGAATGGATTCAGGAAACAGCCAACATTCCGGTTGAAGAATATGAAAAATACGCTGAGCAATTTAACCCTGTGAATTACAATGCCAGCGAATGGGTTCGGATAGCTAAAGATGCCGGAATGAAATATATCGTCATCACCTCAAAACATCACGATGGATTTTGCCTGTGGAAGTCCAATGTTTCTGATTTTGACATGGAACGAACTCCATACAAAAAGGATCTGCTGAAAGATCTCGCTAAAGCATGTGAAAAAGAAAACATTACTTTGTGTTTTTACCATTCCATTATGGACTGGAACCACCCACAGGCACAGGGCATAAATCATCCCGAATATAATTACGGAACAGGCCCGAACCCGGAGTTTCCGAAATATGCTGCTAACTATATGTACCCGCAGTTGGAGGAATTGTTAAGCAATTATGGAAATATCGGAGTACTCTGGTTTGATGGAGAGTGGATTACCGAATGGACCAAGGATCAGGGCAAGGAATTGTATAAACATTTACGAAATATTCAGCCCGATTTGATAATTAACAACCGAGTTGGGAAAGGCCGTCAGGGAATGGAGGGTATGAATGCCTACGAGGATGCAGCAGGAGATTTTGGAACACCCGAGCAGGAAATCCTGAAAGGATATTCAAATCTGGATTGGGAATCATGTATGACCATGAACGACCACTGGGGTTTCAATCAATTTGACGAGAATTTCAAATCAACAAAAATACTTATTCACAATCTGGTTGATATTGCCGCAAAAGGCGGAAACTACTTGCTGAATGTTGGGCCTACTGCCGATGGTCTTTTCCCTGAGCAAAGTATCAAACTTTTGAAAGAAATTGGTGAATGGATGGATGTAAATGGAGAAGCTATTCATAACTCGAGAGGAACCAAACACTATAAAGAATCAGAGAATATGTATTTTATCCAAAATAAGGAAGAAACAGTATTATATGCGGTTTTAACGGAATGGCCCGGCCAGTCTGTTCAACTAAAATTTGCAAAGCCTAACGAAGGCTCTGAAATTTATCTGCTGGGATATGATAAGCCCCTGACATGGAAAAAACAGCACGAAGATGGAATTCTTATTCAACTTCCGGAATTATGGCAATCAGAAAATCAACGAAAAGTTCAACATGCTTTTGTCATAAAAATGCAAGGCAAACAAGCAGATATTACTGAAGCTCCGGTTGTATTGATGAACGGAAAACTAATCGAACATAAAGCCCTATTTTCAGATAGTGCCATTGTTGATCTAAGTTCGCCAACCAAAGGTGCTGAAATATTTTACACCCTTGATGGAAGTACGCCGAATCATGGGTCCCAAAAGTATAAGAAGTCAATTGTGTTATTCCAATCAACAACAGTAAGCGCTATTTCTGTTAAAACAAATCATGTAAGCAGCCTTGAGACTAAAGTGGAATTTATGCAGTCGGTAGCTTTTAGCTCTGTTCAGTACAAAAATCCTTATAGTGAGAAATATGCGGCTCTTGGCGATTTAACCATAGGCGATAGTAAATTTGGAGAAGTAGATAACTATGCAGAAAACTATCTGGGATTCGAAGGAGTAGATTTTCACGCTAAGATCGACCTTGGTAAAACAAAACCGGTAAGCACTATAAAAGTTGACTTCCTTGAAAATATTAAAAGCTGGATATTCTTACCGGAAATGATTGAAATAAGTGTTTCCATGGATGGAAAGAATTATCAATCGGCAAAATCGTTTAATATCGAAAAACCACAGGCCAAAAGAAAGACAAAAAGTTATTTGTTTGAATTATCGTTCCCTGAAAGGAAAGCACGTTTTGTGCAAATAAAAGCCAAAAATATTGGCGTATGCCCCGAGTGGCATTCCGGTGCAGGCGGCAAAGCATGGTTGTTTGTCGATGAAATTGTTGTGGAGTAAATCAAAACCTATGAAAGTAAAATGGCTATGCAAACTAATACCAAACACCACCAAATGTAACGACTATCTATGATGAAGGGGGTACTGATAGTCTAAACAAATTTCTTCTCTTTGTAGAAAAAAAAATATGAATAGGCTATCAGGCTCTACTCTACGCTGCAAAACAAAAGAACATCCTGCAAATATGAAATTAAATGAATAAATTAAAATTAGAATTAGAGAACTGTTACGGAATAAAAAAGCTTAAACATGAATTTGATTTTTCAAATAATAATGTTCAGTTAATTTATTCTCCTAATGGAATGATGAAAACATCTCTTGCAAACACACTATTTGATTGTTCTGAAGGAAAAGAATCGAAAGATATTATTTTTCCTGAAAGACCTAATAAAAGAATGGTGTTAGACGAAAGTGATAATCCTTTAAACCCGGAAAATATTTTTGTAATTGAACCATATAATCCATCATTTCATTCTCAACGGATTTCCACATTACTTGTTAATGATTCTTTAAAAAAAAGATATGAAGAAATTCTAAAAGACATTGATAAGGAAAAATCTAATGTTTTGAGCAAGTTCAAACAACTATCAGGATTAAGTGGACGAAATAATAATATTGAATCGGAGATATCAGCAAGCTTTTCAGGCAAAGAACTTTTTGAAATTTTTTCTGAAATTGATTCTTTTGAAGCAAGTGGTTACACTAACACTTTTGGTAGTGTGATTTACAAGAATATTTTTGAACCCAAAATAATAGCCTTCCTAAATACAAAAGACTTCAAACATAAGATAACTGAATATATAGATAAATATAATTCTCTAATTGATTCATCGGACTTTCTTAAGAAAGGTTTCAACCATTATAATGCAAGTACAATACAAAAGAACCTAAAAGATAACGGATTCTTTAAAGCTCAACATTCAATAAATTTGTATGACTCAAAAACAAAAATTAAACAAGAAGTTAGCAAGGAAGATGACTTTTCGGAGCTTATTAATAAAGAAATGGAAAAAGTCTTAAATGATAAAGATATCCAAAAAAAGTTTAATGAAATAGATAAAAAACTAACGACAGCACAATTAAGAGAGTTTAGGGATTACCTTTTTGATAATAAATATATTTTATCAGAATTATCGGATATTAACTCATTTAGAAAAAAAGTATGGGTATCTTATTTTATTGACACCAAAGATTCAATCAAAGACTTGCTTAAACAATATAAAATAGGCAAAAATGAAATAGAGCAGATTATTCAACAAGCAAAAGTTGAAACAACTAAATGGGAAAAAGTAATTGATATTTTCAATAAAAGATTTTCTGTTCCTTTTAGACTTGAATTACAAAATCAAGAAGATGTTATTTTAAAAAGTGAAGCTCCCACATTGAATTTCAAGTTTTATGATAAGGATTTAAATAAAGAAAACGATATTGCAAAAGACCAAGATTTAATAAAAGTGTTAAGTCAAGGGGAAAGAAGAGCTTATTATTTGCTGAATATTATTTTTGAAATTGAAGTAAGAAAAGAATCAAACCAAGAAACACTATTTATTGCAGATGATATTGCAGACTCCTTTGATTATAAAAATAAATATGCAATTATTGAATATGTTAAGGAAATAAGTACATATCCGTTTTTTAAGCAACTTATATTAACTCATAATTTTGATTTTTTTAGAACAATACAGGAACGTATTTTAGATAAAAGCAAGTGGGAAAATTCTTTTATTTCTCAAAAGGCTAATGGTGAAGTGAAATTAATATGTGGTGGAGAGAAACGTATAACAAATCCATTTGGTAGGTGGAAAAATAAAATAAATGATGACAATGTGATTTTCATTGCGTCGATTCCGTTTGTGCGAAACCTTGTTGATTATCGTGAAGGTAGCAAAAGTGATAATTACAAACTTCTAACTTCATTATTGCATATAAAGGATAATACAAGAGATATTATATTTAAAGATTTGAAACCAATTTTTATAGATACATTAAAGGGTGTTGATTTGAGTAAATACAATGATGACGATAAAGTATTTGACTTTATTTGTACTACAACTGACATTCTTTCAACATCTCTAAATGATGATAATATTGACTTGGAAAATAAGATTAGTCTTTCAATCGCAATACGCTTGAAAGCTGAGGAATTTATATTTTCAAAGGTTGCTGACAAATCTTATGTAAATGGTAGCCAAACAGGAAAAATTATTGAAAGATATAAAACAGAGTTTTCGACGGATTCTTCACATGAAAACAATATTCAAATATTAGAACAGGTAAATTTAATGACGCCTGAAAATATACATTTAAATTCATTTATGTATGAGCCTATTATGGATTTATCAAATCAGCATTTATTGGATTTATTTAGTGATATAAAGACAAAACTTAATTAAGTTCAGCAGCTAACACCCAAGAATATAAAAACAGCGAAAAACTACTGAGTCCCGATGAAAAATCGGGATTGAACTAATATAGTGAAAGATTTGGATTATATGTATTTTTAATAATTTGGGGAATTTGGAGAGAGTGTAATATCCGGTTAGTTTTCCGAATTTTAGGTAATATTTGATATGTTTTTCTTTCATTTTTTTGTTTTTCAGAAACAATTGCTCTCTTAAAGCCTTTTTTTGCATTTTATCCAATATATCCAACAATTATTCTACCGTAAATTCATTTTTCTCTTCATATTTACATATTTTAATATCATATTAAAGATGATCTGGCGAATAAATTACGGAATTGGCTAGCTTTAGTTTAGTTCAACAACAAAATAGCGCATTGTTCTATATTTTTATTAGTCATTTGTTTTAGTTTTTAAGTTGTTAAATATTTGTCAAGATTGGTGTTCAACCCACCATGCCCAAACCATTAGCTAAAACCAGTTTGAACGAAATCTGAAAATTGATTTTGGAATCCTACCAAGAATTGGTATTTTTGTAGCAAATTTTAAGTTATGGCGAAAAACACATCAATTCTGTTAGGTGATTATTTTGATAATTTCATCAACCGTCAGATTAAATCAGGAAAATATTCTTCTGCAAGTGAAGTTGTGAGAACTGCTTTAAGGATGTTTGAACACGAAGAGTCTAAAAAAACAGAACTTATAAGAGAACTTAAAAAGGGAGAAAAATCAGGCTTTATAAAAGATTTTGACCGAACATCTTTTTTAAAAAACCTTCATCAAAAATATTTGGCTGAATAATGAAATATAAAATCAGTCAAGAAGCAAATTTAGATATTGAAAATATTTGGATATACACAATTGAAAAATGGTCAATAGAACAGGCTGACAGATATTTCAACTTGATAATTGATGAAATAGAATATCTCGCTGAAAACCCAAAATCTGGTGAAGATTATAGTAAAGTAAGAAAAGGATATTTTCGTTCTCGCATAAAATCACATTTCATTTTCTATAAAATCAACTGGAAGAACGAAGAAATTGAAATTATCAGAATTCTACATCAACAAATGGACATTGAAATACGACTGAATGAATAAAATGGCAGTAGCCAATCAAGTAGGCAGCTAACAGCATTATAGCCACCACTGCTCCTCTCTCAGCTCTGTTGAGCCTGATGAAGTTTCACTAAGCCTACATATCTCGTACTTAGCAGTTCATTAAGCAAAAGAAAATTTGAGTTGATGCTCTGTTGGCATATCTCACAGAGATGGGATTTAAGAAAAAAAGACAAAAATAGTTTGCCAACTATAACGCACAACGCATTACGGCTTGATTATTTGAAAGAACGAAGCTTCAGCATCATCCTCACGGACTTATCTGTTCGCTTTTCTTCAGGGTGAACAGCCAATTGCCCTGACAGGATTTGCACCTGCTGGATTAACTCAGCATCGTGGCACAC
>JABHKC010000213.1 GCA_018692315.1 Bacteroidota bacterium
GATAGTAACTTATTGGAAAAAAATATACATGAACTCCATTTTTATTTAAAAAATTAATGTTTTTTATCAAAGCTTGCATTTATCTGTATTACAGAATATTAACATCATTTTGCTTGTTTTTGTGAATTATGCAGGCTAAATGTTGTAGTGTCAAGTGGCCAATTAATTTCGATTTCTGTCTGAGTAAAAATTAGGTCTAAATTTAGAATGGCGCAAAAAGTAAATATGTAGAATTTTATTTTCATATATTATCTTGACTAAGGTAAATTCATTGTATAATTATCAATTTTCAATAGTAAATCATCAATTGTTTCAGTCCTTTTTGGCTCTCCAAATATTAAAAACACCTGTTCCTATGATGACTAAACAACAAAAATTTAAAAATCTGAAAAAATCAATTTTGTACAAGCAGTTTTTTAACAACAATTTGCTGATTAAACTGAAATTTAAGTAGATATAAACCATTTTCAAGATTTCGAATAAAGTTACTCTCCAATTTCTTAAAGTAGCTGCCTTTTTTTTGAGTAGAATTTTCAATGTCTGCAATTCTAAGACCAAAATAATTATATAAACTTATGTTTACCTTTGTTTTGGTTTTCAGCTTATATTCAATATTTAAATATTCGCTCACAGGATTTGGATAAGTTTCAATTAAATAATTGTTTTCGATTTTTACAATTGATTCAAAATTTATGATAGAAATAGTATTAAGGTTTTCAAAAGCAGTACTTGATGAGTCAAATGGATATACTGGATTTGAGGGCATTGAAGCGGTGTCTAGCTTAACGCAAGCACTTCTCACCGTGTCCTTACGGAACATTAACCAATCAGGACCACCTTTGCTTTCGCAAGAAATTGCATAAGCTCTGCCATAGTTTGTTTCAATTTCAGGATAATCTGTTCGTCCTCCCACAACAAAAATATCTAATAAGGAATCTCCATCGAAATCGGCAATTATCGGGGCATGATCAATATCAAATTCCACACTATCGTGATGAGCAGCAAGATCAATACTCCAAATTTCGTTTCCTGAACTACCATGGAGAGCATAAACTTCGCCATTGCTTGTTCCAAAAACCACATCAAGAGTATCATCGTTGTTTATATCGGAAATGGCTGCCCCACGAAACGGATAAGCATAGGATGGGATTGGGAATTCCCAAAGCAAATCACCAGTACTGCTCAGCACCCCAAGATTCCAGGCATCGAAAAATACTATTTCGTAAATTGTGTCATTATTCAAATCGGCAATAGAAGTTGGTGCTCCAATATAAAAAGGATTTGAAAATGAATATTCCCATTTCAGACTGCCATTTTCGGCATTTAAAACTAAAAGAGTTCCATCGTAGGTTCCGATTGCCAGCTCCATATATCCATCGGCATCAATATCTGCAAAGGAAGCTCCATGATACATATAATCGTTTGGCAATTCGGTTTCCCAAAGCAAATACTGATCGTTTCCACGAAAACAAAAAATCTTGTGGTCGGTTCCAAAATTCCAATTTCCTACAACAAAATCAAGCTGTCCGTTATTATCCACATCAAGAATTATTGGAGCAGTTTGTATCCATGAATTTAAATCGACAGCCAAATCCCAGGCAACACTACCATCTTCGCCATTGAAGCAGGCAACATATCCTCCAAAACACCCATGCAGAATTTCAGGTTTACCGTCATTGTCAATATCTCCAACCGTGGGTGGAGAATCGCTGCCATGTAAAGGGGTTTCCCATTCTATTTCTCCGGTGGGTCCAGAAAAACAAAAAGTTTTTGGCACACAAGAACCTGCCAGAATAACTTCAAGAGTATCGTCCATGTCCACATCAAAAATCAATGGAGCGGCATCGTTGCAGCCACCTGTGTTTACTTTCCACAATAAACTTCCGTCTTCGGCATTTAAAACATAAATTGTGCTGTCGTTTCGGTAGCAACTAAAAGCTATTTCGAGTTTGCCATCTCCGTCGAGGTCGGCAGATGCAGAATTTCCGAAAGCTGAATCGTTTACATCGTACCACCATTTTATTTGGGGTGTTTGTGAATACACAAAATTGAAAGATAGGATAGCAAAGATTAGAATAATAAAGTTTAGGTTTTTCATAGTTTCATTTATTTCATTAAAACTATCAAAGTTATGGAATATTTTCATTTTTTTACTTTTCTAAAAATAGGGGCTAAATCTTTTTTTGAGGTCATAGAAAAAACTTTCATTTTAATTTTGAAATATCAAGTTCAGTCTATTAATCTTTCATTTACTTTTGTCTTGACACAAAAGTAACAAAAAGTCAAGAAAAAATGATGCTACAACCCACATGCCATCTCCCGCCCGCCATTTTTTCTGGCTGACTCGTCCTAAAATAGGTTTACACCAAAAAGTGTAAAAATGGATAAAAAAAGTAAAGTTATTTTAGGATTGTCATCAGGAAAAATACTTAGAAAGCCGAGCAAATATTTTTCAGATGAAGAAAAACATTTCATTATTCA
>JABHKC010000214.1 GCA_018692315.1 Bacteroidota bacterium
CACACAACTTCCAATTTGTCGCGAGTTTCCTTGAAGTATGCAATGCAAGCAGATTCATCAGGAAATCTGTTAGTAAATTCAAATAGGTTCATTTTTTCACACAAAGATAATAATTTTGGGCGAAATTCCTGATAGTCATTTAAAACAATGCTGGTTGAAACTCTCAATAAGTTCGACTGAGGTTTGAGCAAAAATAAAAGTTGGCAGTAGCAATAAAATGCAGATAATCTTTTTCATCTTAATTAAATCAGTTTTGTAATTTACAATGTTTTAAATACTCTTAACCAATCTTTCGCACTCAACTCATAAGTGCATGAAAATCAACAGCCCCAGTCGATAGGCACTACACAAGTGGACTGAACTACATTTTTAGATATACGATTATGTTTTCTTCATATTTTGAAAATCAATGTCAAGTAGCTGATATGTTTTTTTTGTATTACTATGGGCTTGCCTGATTCCGTACCAAGTGATACAATAAGAGGCTACTTGACTTTTGCTCCAACACGATAGGCCTTAACTAATTGATACATAAATATATGCGATATATTCGTATGCTTTTCTCTAAAATACGTATAACAAAATTTTAAACCTGAAAGCTACAATATACATTTCACACAACCAAATATGCTGATTATTTTAATAGGCACTACAAATGACACTCAAAATGTTTACATGCTTAATATCAGGCTGTTAGAAAGTTTATCAGATTTGAAAATATTTGCCTAACCTGCTGTGTATCATTTAGATGACAATTTTATGATTTTTTTTGATGGGCAGGCTGTGCGAAACATGAGTTAACAATTTGTCAATAATAATTATTTTTTGTAGCTTGGATAATTGTTTAATAGCAAATTCATAACATCACCACATCTTTTTAAAAGTAAATGATAATATTTGCTGATTTTTACTAATTTAACTACTTTTGGATCAATTCAATATTTTGTATTAGTATTTGCTGGAAAAGCAGTATATTACTACAAAAAATTAATGAAACAATAATTATGTCAAGATGTTTTAAAGGACTAATAATCATATGCTTATCGCTGATGAGTTGCAAAAAAACTGAAGTAATAGAGCTTGATTTAACAGGGATCATTAAGGGTGAAATCTATACCCTTGATGAATACATATTCCAAAATAATGATTATCAAGGTATTTTTATTAAATTGGCAGGTAGTGAGCCATTGATCACTACTTATACAAACAGCTCAGGCAAATATGAGCTAATTAATATTCCAACTGGTACATACGATTTAATTATTTCAAAAGATGGATATGGCGAATATCAGATTCAAGGCATTCAGATTGTAGGCGGTGATGAACCAATTTATTTCAACAACTCCTTAGTACAAAAATCAAGTACAGTAGTGGAAAACCTATCATTACAAATAATGAGTTTTTCAGAAATAAATATGACAGGAATCGTCAATCATAATTTCTATGGCCAGACGTTTTTTTATCCTACAATAAGGTATTTCATTAACAATACTGAGGGTGTATCTAACAACAATTATATACAAACAGAAGAAATTTGTTTTTTCGAGGAAAGCGGTATGCAATTCACATCTCAAATTGCTATCAGTAAAAACTTATACCCTTCGGGAAGTAAAATTTATATTATTGCTTATGGATGCCATCTGCATGATAATGGGTATTATGACATCATGTCAAATCAGTATAGATATTCAAGCTTAGGAATTGGGTCTAACAAAGTAAGTATTACTATCCCATAATCCCTTTATTTATCAAAGAAATTAACCAAATGCAAATGTTTATGAAAAATAAAGAAATCGTTTTCTATTTTATATTTTCAATATTCCTATTGAATGCCTGTAAAGTAGAAACAAAGTATAATATTCCTTCAGGAGAATTGATTGGTTACGTAGTTCTTTTTGATTCTGAACTAGAACCACTATCTGATAATAGTGGTGTAAAAGTAACATTGGAAACAAACAAGCCTTTAATTGAAATTACAACAGATGAATCCGGTCAATTTTTATTTGATGATATAAGCAGCGAAACATATAATATAGTTTTCGAAAAAGAAGGATATTGTCTGCATAAAATTATTAGCTATCAATTCGTTGGTGGCAATAAACCTTCTACAGTTGGGCAAATAGCTTTATATACTTTGCCAAATTTTCAAATTGATAGTATAAAAATATCTGACCTTGAAATACCAAATAAAGTGTGTCTTTTAATTACAGCAAAAATTTTGAATCAATATGAAAATACCCATTCTTGTTGTAGGCTTTATTTAAGCAATGAACAAGATGTTTCATTCAACAATTATGTTTGGACGGACGATTGTTATATTAATACTGATAATACCTTATCCCAAACTATCTATATTGATACAATGCAGTTTGCAATTGGTTCGGAACTAAATTTAATCATTTATCCAGCAACAGAAACTTATCAATATTATATAGATATTAATACAGGAAATAGAATTTACACTTCCATTAATAATAACAAACCTTCAGAAGTAATAAGTTTTATTGTTCCCGAAGCAGCGTCCTCCTTATGGCTAAAATAATCATTTAATAAATCAAAAATGAAAATTCTTAAGATTATTATTCTGTCAAGTTTCATTTTGTTTCTTTTTGGATGTGGAAAGAAAGAAAAAGCTATTTTACCAAGTGGCAATATTGTTGGATTTGTAGAACTTGTGGATGAAAACGGAAACATGTATAAAGAAAAAGAGGGTGTAAACGTATCAATTGAATATCCTTCAGAATCGACAATAACAAATGAATATGGAAGATTTGAGTTTTGGGAGATTCTTGCTGGAACATATAATTTAAATTTTAATAAGGAAGGTTTTGGCACTTATAAAAAATTTGGATATCAATTTATTGGTGGAAACGTTCCGGCTTTGTTATATACAACTTATCTTTATGAGCTTCCAAATATTGAGATTCAAAGCCTTAATGTTTCATATTATAATAATACTATTAATATTTCTGGGATTATATCAGAAACAAGTCATTATTCTGTACAGAGCTTCATTAATGACAGTTCAAATGTTTCATATTTAAATTATGACTTCACTTCTGCTAGACATAATCATGCTTTTGGTTTGCCTACAAATCAGATTTCTCATTATATTTGTTTAAATGGAACACATTATTCCTATGGCGATGAAGTATATTTAGTATTGTATTTCATCAACTATTATGAAGACTGGCAATATTATGATTATGACAAAGAAGCATATATTTATTCAAGTTATAAACAAGCTTCAAATGTTATATATCTGGTTCTTTAGAAAAAGGAAGTAATGATTTGTTATGTTAACCTCTATAATGCAACCCTCTTAGTTGCTGCAAAATTTTAATTTAGAAAAAATAACATGTGGTTTATATATTATGATAATTATTATCGTAAAACTTTACTCTTTTTTATACTGGTTCTGCTTTCTTTAAAAAAAGGATTTTTTTTTAAGCATCCTTTTTAAAAAATTATTATGCTTAATTCTTCATAATCTCAGCTTTTGTTCTCATACCAGTTTTTAAGCTAATAGCAAATCCTCCTGCCGGATAAAAATAATGGAATGAAGGATAATTTGTTCCTTCATACCATACATTATAAGTACAACTAAATGTTCGATATTCAAGATTATAGTTTCCTACGCCATCAACAGAGCCTACTACACCATCTCCAAAAGTAAATGATTGTGAAGGAATGACAATTGTCTGAGAACTATCACCTGAAAAGTCGTAATAAATAGTGGCACCTGAATATGCCCAATCCCAAAAATTATCATTATGGATGCGATTCTCAACGACTGGATCAGATATAAAATTTACATAATACATACCATAACCTTCTTCGTCACAAGTATAAGCACCTAGGAAAACAGATATATCAGAGTTCACATTATATGGATTCAAAAGAGTTATTATCTGTGAGGAAAAATAAGGAACTGTATCAAATACGCCTGGAATTAAATTTAACTTCAGAATTACAGATTTCGCAAATGGAAGAGTTTTGTATAGCAATGCAATATAGATTTTTCCTTCAGTAGAATTTGCCAGAATAATGAAACTATCAGCTGATAATTCATAATGAATACCAGAAATTGCATTTATTGTGTCTTCTATTTCAATAATTGTTTCTATCTCATAACCTAATGAAATATCATAGGGACGAATTGAACCAACCGTCATTATCGAAATTTCATATATATTGTTATAAAATTCTCCCAAAGAGTCTGGTTCTACTGTAAAAGTATTAATTGGAGAAACGAAAGACACATAAGTCGGATCTACAATGTTAATCGAACTATTCATTAATTCGTTATCGGTTTTTTGTTTTTCACATGAATTAAAAACAACTATTGCTAAAAACAATAAGTATAAAGGAAATATCAAATTTTTCAAAATCTTAGGTTTTCATTGTTGTATAATATTTATTTATAGGGAATTACATTGACTTTGATAAAATGGAAATTAATCTTTAGTAATATCAAAATTTCCATAAAAATCAATTCTTATAGTCCACTCATGTGTTCCATCTCCTTCGACAGAGATAGATCCGAAAATTGAAGCGCCGCCAACAAGCGTGCCCACTATTGAATGAGTAGCCTCTTCAATATCTTGAAAAGTCGTTGTTTCTCCAAAAATTATATAACCAAAACTATTACTACCGACATAAAAACTTGATATCTCAAAAGGACAATTGTTTTCAATTCTTACTTTATGATCCGGTGGATCTACTTCCTCTTTTGAGCATGAAGTAACTAATGCAATTAATAATATGACTAAATAAACTATTGGCTTTCTCATATCAAAATGTTTTATTAATTATTTGAAACAAATTTAACTAATAATTGATAAAAAAAAGGATTGTTAATATGTAACAATCCTTTTTTTCTATAATAATCTCATTTGATTAATTCTTCATAATCTCAGCTTTTGTTTGACTGATTATTGTTGCACTTTTCCCATCTCCTTCTCTGAAGAAGTAATGTATTGTTGGATAAATAGTTCCACCATATTCTACATCTGTGAGAGTTTCAAACTTACCAGTACAAGCATCATAAGTCCCGATACCCTCAACTGAACCAATAGTCCCATCTCCAAATTCAAAAGGTTGATTTGGAATAGTAATAACTTGATTTTCATCACCTGAGAAATCATAATAAACAGTTGCCCCAGCAGCAGCCCAATCCCAAAAATTTGAATTATAGATTCGGTTTGGAACAATAGCATCAAGAGAAAAATTTACATCATATACTTCATAATCAACTTCATCACACTTGAAACCACCAAGGAAATCAAGAATATCAAATGGACAAACATTATAAATAAAACCGAATGTTGCATCAGCACCAAATGGTGCAAGAGTTAATGTGCCTTCTACTATTTTTAAATTCAATTTTAAAGTATCAGCAGACAATACAAATTTATTTGGGTCAATAGTCATTTCTACTGTACCATAATATGTATTTGCAGGAATTATTACTGTATATGAACTAACTACCACTTGAGAATCAAGGTTTACTGTAGTACTTACTACTTCAAAATTTACATTTAGGTCACTGGCTTGAGTATTTCCATTAAGTTTTATCCCAAACTCAAAAGTAAATGGAAGTGTATCAGCGGGAGTCATCGCAAAAACATCATTCAAATCAGTAAATTGCAAATAAGTAGTTGTATTATTGTCAGGAGAGTTAAACATATCTTCTTCTTCTTTCATACAGGAAGAAATAATGAACACTCCGGCTAGTAGCACTAATAATATTTTTATTATATTTTTCATATTATTTATATTTTTTTAGTTTAATTAAATAAAGCTTATTCGAAAATCCATAATATTTCACTAAGTTGCACTCCAACAGGGCAATTAGAATTATATGTAATCTCACTTTGCGGATATGGAAATCTAACCGGTGTAGCTTTGGTAGCACCGGCTACTGGAGCTAATTCAGGGAATCCAGTTCTTCTCCAGTCGTCGTAGGAAACTACTGTTGCATACATAGCAATATACTTTTGTTCAATAATTTTCTGTAAATTAATACTTGCTGAATTTATATTATAAACATTATCAGCCATGAAAGTAGAGTCGGCAACATTAGTAACTTTCATTAATGATGCTTCAACTGCTTCGTGAAAAGTGGTAGCAGCTTCATCAATCATTCCCAGTCGATACTTACATTCTGCTTCAAGGAATTTCATTTCAGAATATGTTGAAAAGTAAGTTAATGCACCTACTCCCGCACTATAATCGCCTAGTTTAGAAGCGGCAGAATTTTCCGATCCAGGAATACTTCCCGAATATTCACCTGACAAATCCACAGCTACATAAAAAGGTAAACGAGGGTCATCGGATAATGTATTTACGAATGTAGAACTCATTCTAATATCAGTTCTGTCATTCATAAATTGGTATAATGGGTTTGCATTTGCACCAGAAATATTTGCTTCATAAGCTATTTCATAATCATCATCATTTGATGTGAATGCATTTCCAATATATCCTAATACTTCAGTATAAGCTATGGACTCGTCTTTTGTTGCAATATTTAAAGCATAGCGGGCTTTTAGAGCATAAGCTGTTTTTATCCATAAATCAATATCACCATCAAAAATATAATCAAATGGTGGGTCATTAGGATCTGGCGTACTCATTGCAACAGCATTTTCTTCTGAATTAAGGTCTGCAATTGCTTCTTCAAGTATTGCATCAATTATTCCATATATATCTTCTTGCGATTCGTAAGCCGGCTGAAGATTTCCTTCGTTGCCAAGAAATGCCTCTGAATAAGGGATGTCTCCAAACAAATTTGTCAATGTTCCTAAACAAGTTGCCATGCAAACTTTTGCAACACCAGCGTAATGAGGTGAGTTCTTATCTTCGGCTTTGCTTATTAGACTTTTGCAGTCCATCATAGGCTGTGCATAAAGATTTTCCCATAAATCATTCACATCTGCTGATGTAATATTATATCTTCCTTCGGCAAGTGATTGTCTGTCAACTCCATCGAAATATTGCATCCAAATGTTTGTGGTTCTAACAGCTGTATTTCCTCCAATAGCATAAGCCATTGAGGCTTGAATTGATGGCAAAAGATATTCCATTGGAACATCGGAAGGTTTGTCAGGATCGATATTCATTTCAGCATCAATCCATTTTTCACAACTGAAAAGAAGGAATGGAAGAAAAAGTAATATTCCTAATTTTCTTATATTTAAATTCTTCATATTTTTTCTTTTAAATGTTTTTATAAATGAATTAATAAATTAAAGCGATACTCTTACACCAAAAGTATAAGTTTTGGTTCCCGGGTTGTTGAAGTAATCAAAACCCTGAGAGTTTCTCGCACCTGTTAAACTTGTTTCGGGGTCAATTCCCTTATAAGGAGTGCTTAAAAATAGATTTCTACCTGTGAAAAATATTTCTAATCCATGAATAAATCCGGTATGGCCATATATTTTTTCGTTGAATTTATAGGCAAGCGTAATTTCTCTTAAACGTACCCAGCCTGCATCTTCAATTGCTGCTGCAGTTGGTCCGCCACCGAAGTTTCCACCATGGCCTCTAAACCAATCCTGATCGTTTACTACTTGTTGAGTGTTGTCGGTTTCGCTCCATGTTGGATCTCCATTTGCATCAAGGTGTCCCGGATATCCATCATAAACAACAATATTTTCTTCAGGTGTATTTTCGTAGTCAATTATCCTATTTTCTTCGTCAAGATAAACAACATCACGATCTAAAGTTTCTTCTGTTTGCCCGAAATAGTTCAAAGTAAAACGTGTTCCGTTATACATTTTTCCACCGTGTTTAATATCTATTAGTGCATATAAAGAGAATCCTTTATATGAGAATGTATTTGAAATATTCATTGTCCAATCAGGAGAGATTGTTCCTAGTGGTACTTGAGCAGTATCACAAGTCCATGGAAAACCATCAGGATGAGCATCGTCAGGATCATCATTAATTAATACTGTTCCGTCTTCGGCTCGCCACCAATCGTAGCCATAAATGCTACCATAGTCTTGCCCAACAACTGCACGAACCTGAGGATCGGTAAATCCACCGAGGAAAACATCATCTACTCCTTCTGCTAATTCTGTAACAGTATTTTTTAATTTAGAGAAATTAGCAATGATATTCCATGTAAAATCTTTAGTTTTTATGGGTGTAATATATCCCATTAATTCAAATCCTTTACTTTCGATACTGGCAGCATTCATATAAACATTATTATATCCTGAAGATGTTGCAACAGGAACTTCTATGAGTAGATCTTCGTTATCATTTTTGAAATATGAAACATCTAATCCTAATCTATTGTTAAAAAATTTTAAATCAGTACCTATTTCATAAGTAATCATTGATTCGTGCACAAGGTCGGAGTTTCCAAGTAGATAATCAACTTCATATCCAGAAATTTGTCTGAAAGGGAAGTCAATTCCACCAGTCCAACCATCATTTATTTCTGTCTTCGCATAATAGCTTGAAGTACTATAAACTTGAGCAATATTTGCTGTTTTTGCCCAAGATGTTCTAATTTTACCAAAATTAAATACCGAACTTTCAGGTAAAAGTTCAGTGAAAACAAATCCTAAATTAAATGAGGGATATAGACTGGCGAGGTTATCTTCAGGCATTGTTGATGCCCATTCTTTACGAAATGTACCACCAAGGTATAACATATTGTTTATGTCGAATCTAAAATCTCCAAATACGGCAGATGTTCTAAAATTTGCATTTTGCATGGTTACACTAGCTTTGGAAGTATTTTCTAACCAATCAAATCCTGGAATTGAAATATCATTTGCTAATCCACGAAGAATTTTTGATTTATTTTCATATAAATTATGACCTAAAATACCGTTAAATCTAATATTTTCAGATATTTCTTTTGTGAAATTTAACAATAGATTGCTATTAAATATTTGATTGTATTCCGCACTTTCTTCAAGTCTTCCTGCACCAAACGATTTGTCATTAACTGCAAAAAAATCTGTATATCTTCTTGTGTACCAATCTGAACCAATTGTGTATGAAAGGTTCATCCATTCTGTAAAGTTTATTTTGAAATAGAAATCACCAATAAAACGGCTTGTTCTATCATCAAAATAATTTTCGTTGGCAGACCAATATGGATTGTTATATCCTCCACCATTACGATAAGTTCTTTGTGTTCCATCGTTGAAAATATGTCCGGCAGAGTTATCAAAAGAAGAAGGAGTTCTTGTTAATCCAAGCATAATACCTGAAAGATTTGAACCATTTTGAATGAAATTTCCTTTGGAGTGAATGAAATTTGCGTGACCGCCTGTAACTATTCTATTTGAAAGTTTAGTTTCAGTATTCAAACGTACTGAAGTACGATTAAAAGCATTATTAGGAATTATTCCTTTTTGGTCTAAATTTCCAACAGAAAAATAATAAGAAGTTTTGTCAGTTCCTGACGAAATGCTTACATTATGGTTAAAAGAAATACCGGGTTCAAAGAAATCGTACTGATCGTATGCTCTTGTTTTCTCACCACTAGTACCATAAACATAGTCTTGCCCAACGATTGCACCGTCTACATCATAATCAGGAGACCAGATGGTATAATCATTCGGATAACCTGGATTAATTATATCAGGGCCTGCAGGGTATGCATCCAGATCAGGTTCAAGGAAATAATTTGAATAGCCCATAGAGTCCAATTTTGCTCCCCAGGTTCCACTATATCCTGAAATCCAGTTGCCATTATTTCCCTGACTATATTCAGTCTGAAGAGGAATAGTATTTGACAAAACATCTTTACTTACAGAAAAACTATAATCAACTTTCATTGATCTACCATCTTTACCTTTTACGCCGCCACCTTTTTTTGTAGTAATTAAGATAACACCGTTTGCAGCCTGAACACCGTAAAGTGCTGTTGCAGCTCCACCTTTTAGTACTGTTACCGAAGCTATGTCTTCTGAATTTAGGTCGATACTTCTTGAAGAAGTGTTCACACCTTCTGTTTGGTATTCGCTACCAGACCAGTTTAATCCGGTTTCGATTGGCATACCGTCAACAACAAATAAAGGCTGGTTATTTCCTTCAATTGATGCAGCACCTCTAATTGTTATAAAAGATGATGCTCCGGCAGTTCCTCCCGAACTGTTCACATTTACACCGGCAGCTCTACCGGAAATTGAGTTGATAACATCGGCATTGTTACCTCTGTTGAGGTCTTCGCCTTTTACTTCCTGAACAGAATAGCCGAGGGCTTTCTTTTCGCGTGATATACCGATTGCAGTAATCACTACTTCATCTACTTGGGTAACATCAGGGTCTAAAACTACATCAATTATTTTTGATGCATCAATGGCTATTTCTTTGGTTTTCATTCCAACAAAAGAAAATACCAGTGTTTTACCACCCTCAGGTACAATAAGTTGATACTTACCATCAATATCGGTAATTGTTCCAACAGTTGTACCTTTAACTACCACTGAAACACCAGGTATAGTACTCCCGTCATCGGAGTTGCTAATCTTACCTGTAATTTGCCTTTGGGCAATCATTGCCTGTATTCCTACAAAAATAAGAAATACAAGCAGCAGAGTAATTTTTCTCATACGTTTAAAAATTTAGGTTAGTTAAAAAATAGGTTAGTTAATATAATTATGGTTAGTTAATTATAGCAAAATAAAATCTCATCATACACTTTAAAATTCATAAATATTTAAATGCTAAAGTAGGAAAAAATCTATAAACAGAAATAAAATTAACTATTTCAGTATTTTATTTCTTAAATAGAATAGCTAGTTATTGAAACAAATAGTGTATTAAATATCTATATAACAATGTTTAACAATACTTTTGAAATCAATAATCAGCTTCAAATAAAAGTTTTGGGTTTAAGAGAATGTTAAAATGTGTCTGAAAATCGACAGTATTATTTAGTTCTTTAATAGAATATAGTTTTTAAATTCGCCTAATGATTTTCCAAAAAGAATTTTTTGTTCAATAAAAGTTAGGATTCTGTATTTTAATATTTCGTGTTTATTTGGTTTTCTGTTTTTGTTTGGTTTTCCTGAATGTTGCAATTCGTTTTCCCAATCGAATTTTTTAATCCATTCAGCCATTACTTCCGGATGAGTTTCTTTAAAAACCGGCAAATAATTTAGAGGTCCATAATCGAAATCGAAATATTTTCGATTGTTCATTTCCTGAACTTTTGATTCGCCTTTGTGAATAGTTGCCAACGATTTGGTTTTTGCTTTCATAAGTTTTGGCGGGCGAACCCATCCGTAATGGTAAATTTCTGCATCGGCATGAGCAACTTTTAGGCGGAAAGTGTTTTTTTGTTGCCGATAGTTAATCATATCAAAATCAGGCATTCGCCTAAAAGACTGTGCCGACTCCCATGAATGAATGTCTTTACTATTGCGAACAATTCTTATTTCGTTTCGGTACCATCCATGAGCATTATGATAGTGATTATAATCGCCCCAAAAGTGTTTGTATTTAAAAATCAAACCTTCGATTTCGTGATTGTTGAGAAATTTTTGACATTGGGTTTTAATCGTTTCAAGGTATTTTTCGTGAACAACCTCATCGGCTTGCAGATAGAATAGCCAATCGCCGCTACAGTTACTTTTTGCAATATCTGTTTGGTGGGCATTTTCCATGCCTCGAGGATATTTTTCTAAATCCCAAACCGTATCAATTATTTTTATTTTTTCGTTTCCGATGCTTTCAATTTCCAGACGCGTATTGTCGTCTGGGTCGCAGTTGCCAAGAGCAATTACAAATTCATCGACAATTGGAAGTATAGATTGAATTGATTGTTTTATTGGGTAATACAGTTTTTCTGCATTTTTCACCATAGTGAAACCACTGATTTTCATAACTGAATTTATGTTTTTACAAAATTTGAGAAAAACAGTAAATCAAAAATAATGTTTACTTGTCCCATTCCTTTTTAACTACTTTACCAAAACGATATGAGAGAAACAGTGAAACAAAAATTCGATTATTGTTTTCAATTGCCATTATTTCAATTCTATCGAAAAAGGCATCAATAGCTATTCCTGCTTCTATAGCTTGCGAAAATTTATTGTTGTCGCTATACTCGAAACTGGTTCCAAATTTTGCATAAAACCCCGGATAAAGTGACAATTCATCGAAGCCTTTCAGAAATGAAGATTTGCTGTAAATGTCGTAAATTGTATGATTTTCTGCAATATTAAACTTGTCAGTTCTTACGGTATATCGAAAATACTCTCCCGGAATTGGTTCAAGAATTTCGTAATAGACAGGTTTCAGCAATCCGAGTGAAATTCCGGCAGTATAAAAATATTTAATTGAAATTCCGCCTTTATCGAATTTACTGAAAACTTCCTTTTGTTTACCAATACCTAATCTTACATTATAAAATGTATTAAGTTTCCCGAAAACAAATTGTTTTGGATTAGAAAACAGAGGATTCGAACTTTGAGTTTCTTTTGGATGTTTTAGCCAGTTTATATCGCATTCGAATAAATATTGGTTTAAGCGATTTATTCTTTTTTCGAATTGATAGCCTACGCCAAATCCATTTGAATTTATATAGAGTCCGTAAGAATTTATATTGCGATATCCGTATTTTTGTTCTTTATTAATTTCTCCTTGTGCAAACGAAAAATTTAATATTGTGAAAAAAATAAATATTAATAAATTTTTCTTCATTTATATGGAAAACTATTTATTGAGAATTTTGTTTCTACTGGAGGTGATTTGCTTATTTCAGATAAGAAAACGATTATGCTTCATGTTTTATATGTAATCATCAAAATTTGGAAACACTTTTTTATATGCAAAAATCAAATAGATTCCTTATTGTTTCATATTATTGGAGTTTTTGAAGTTTACATATCATCATAATTTGTCAGAATCAACTAGCATTTCTCTCAAATGAAAATTATGAAATTAAACATTTGTTTCAGCTTGTTCTGTTTCAGCCTGACTGTAAGCTGGGCAAGGTTTATGGCTCTTACAAGAACTAAATAGAGAACCAACCAATAAACACACAGCAAAGAATATAATTATTTTTTTCATAATTTCCTCAATAAAGTTTTATAATAAAAAACAAAGTTAATAATTTTTAAATTTAATAAACAAATTTAAATTTGGGCTATTTCAAGATTTGTAGATTTAGATTTTAGTTATTTCCAAATTTGATTAAATTATTTTTTATTTGGAGAAAATTTATCTGTTCCTATATGTAAATCTTCAGGAAATGGAATTCTGTACTCACCCCAATTACAAATTTTCACATCATTGTTTTCGTAATTCATCCATGTTCCAACATATTGATTATTTCTGTAGTTGTTTGAAAAACTCTCAATATCATGGTAATGTAAAATTCCCAATTTGTCCAAATACCAATTTACAGTTACTATTCCCTTGAATATTCCGGAGTGAAATTGTTCTGAATTTTCCTTAAATTCATAATTCCCAATTAATATTCCTTGTGAAACAATGCTTGCATTATTATGCAAACTGTCAAGGCCAGATCGATTTGTTTTATATTCACGAATTTGTACAATTTTAATTTCGCCTTTGAATTCGCAGACATTAGTTCCTACAACCGAGACTCCTTTTATGAAATAGTTTTCATGTTTTTTTTCATCTTTGCTAATAGAAGCAAAATAGATTTTTATTCTTTGAAAATCGTTCCCGATAAAACCTAAAAAATCTTGCTTTGGAGTTAGCAAAGTAGAGAAATCGTATTTTAGATATTTTGCTTTGAAGTTCTCCTTTTTCAATTCAAATAGAGAGTTTTCAGGGTTTTCAATTTTCTCTAACAATTGCTTGCTTTGTTGCCCGAAAATGTTTCCTACAGCGAATGTCAAAATTAATGTGATTATTATCTTCATTTCATTTTTTATTTTTGTACTGTGCATTTTCGGTTTCAAGAATATGTAAAATTTGTGGGTTTCAATTTATCAATTTGGATACTGTTTTCATTTCTAAATCCAGGTTTTGCATATACGATTTTGCATCATATTCTACATTTTGAGTAGGTATTATTCCATGATGATTATCCGGAATCGAAATCCAATTATTAAATCGAAATAGCGGAAAACTAATAGTAATTTTAGAATTTGGTAATTTAAGTGTCTGGAAGCTATTTGCATTGCAGCCTGTGTCGCCTCCCGCTGTTTCTTGACCTATACAAATTGCTCCTCTTTCATGTTTCAAATAGGCTGATAATGTGCATGCTGAGGAAGCTGTGTATCCATTTATTAAAACAAATACTTTTCCTTCATATCGCAATTTTTTGGGATAGGTAATATTTGTGGTATATTTTATGCCAAAATCAGTTTTTGAATGAGGAGTTGTTTTATCCCACAACCATACACCCACTAATTTTAGTTTTGAACTTAGATATTTTGAAACATTTCCAAAAGGTCTAATGTCAATTTGAGATAATGTGTCTGGCAAAATGTAGGATAAAAAATCAAGGGAACTTTTTGGTGGTCCACCCCCATTTCCTCTCAAATCTATAACTAAATGTTCGATAGAATTGTCGTTTAATTGATGGAAAATTTCCTTATTTATGGTTTCATAATTATCGTAATCCATCGACTTCATGCTTAAATACATAGTGTTTGTATTTAAAGGCGACATGCGAATATTGCTACTATTTATTAAGGAATTAGATTTGGGTTTAAAAAATTGAAATTTCTCTGACGAATACTCTTTAACAGCTTTTATTTCAAATTCATCTTCTTCACAATTAATATTTTCGTATTTAATTGTAAAATGATCAGTTCCAATAAAACATCTTCTTATTAATATTTCCGAATAATCGTTTATAATTGAGTATCCTAAAGTTTTTTGGTAGCCATCAGCCGGTTGGTAAATCAATAGTTTGTCAATTATTTCCTTAGCACTCAATCTATTAATTGAAATTATCTTCAAAGGAAATTCGATTTTTTGTGCATATTGCAGTTTAGCACCAATTATATAAAGCCCCGAGGAATTGGCAAAGCATCTTATAGGCAGGTATTTGTTCTCTCCAATTTGACTGTTATAAATCTTAGCAAGAGGTGATTCAACTATTTTAGTATGAGAACAAGCAATTTTGCAAAGAGCTTCCCTAACAATATTTTCAAATTCAAAAGCCGATATTTCTGGCAAGTGCTGATTTGTTATTTCAATAATGAATGAATCCAATTCATTTGTCCAAGCCTTATTTAGTGTAATTGGATGCCCGGATTTTATAGCATCATTCAAGAATTTTAAATCTTCTAATAACTCCAGTTTTGACAAACTTTGAGAATTTGAATTAAATACATGCAAATTAAAAATAAGCATGAGGCAAAATATCATTAAAAATTTTCTTTTTATTCTATACATCTTTTCCTTAAAACTCTGAAAATGAATCCACCCCAAAAAGTATTAAAACAAAATTTGCTACTGATTCACAGAATAATGAAGATTTAATTTATTATTAAATCAGTGAATCTGTGGTAAAAAGATTCTTAATAAATCAAATTTAACAAAGGACTAAATTATTTTCATATGAAAAGCAAGAGGCTAACTGCCATTACAGCCATACCCGCAACCAGGCCACCAATAGCGATATGATGTTCACCATATTCTTCGGCTGTTGGCAATAGTTCGTCAAGCGAAATATAAACCATAATACCGGCTACACCGGCAAAAATTACCCCAAAAGTTGATTCGTTAATAAAGTTTCGTAAAATGAAGTAGCCCAAAATTGCACCAACAGGTTCGGCCAAACCAGATAAAAATGATAACCAGAAAGCTTTTGCGCGATTCTTAGTAGCATAGTAAATTGGAACCGAGACTGCCACACCTTCAGGAATATTATGAATTGCAATTGCCACAGCTATACTAATTCCAAGCGATGGATCGGATAGAGCTGCCATAAAAGTAGCAAGACCTTCAGGGAAATTATGTATTGCAATTGCCAAAGCTGAAAACAAGCCCATTCGTAGCAACTTTTTATTATTCTCTGGATTCAACTTCTTGACATCCATGTTTTTAATCTCGTGGGGATTTTCGAATGAAGGAATTAATCTGTCAATGAGAGCAATAAGTGCTATTCCTGAAAAGAAAGCAATAACTGTATAAATACTTCCCATTTTTTCGCCATGTGCCATTGAAAGAGAATCTTTAGCCTTCGCAAATATCTCAACTAAGGAAACATAAATCATTACACCTGCTGAAAAACCCAATGAAACTGCCAGGAATTTCGGATTGAATTTTTTTGACATAAACGACATAACACTACCTATTCCTGTAGCCAATCCTGCAAAAAGTGTTAGTCCTAATGCAAATAATATATTTTCTGTATCCATTTTTTGTTTTACTTCTTTAAATATTAGCTATACTTAGCTATAGAGAATTTTTTGATGCTTGAGATTGATCGTCCTGAAATATTTTTATATTAAATAAATACAAAAAAAAGTTAACTATTTAACGTAGTACAAGCCAGCTTCCGGACCAAGTGGGAAACCAAACATTATCCAAATAATCATAAGTATAGTCCATACTATAAAAAAGGCAATAGAATATGGCATCATGGTAGCAATAAGCGAGCCTATGCCCGATTTCGAATCATATTTTTCAAAATAAACAATTATCAGGGCAAAAAAGCTCATCATTGGAGAAATTAGGTTAGTAACACTATCTCCTATTCGATAGACTGCTTGCGACAATTCAGGTGAATATCCTAATAGCATAAACATAGGAATAAATATAGGTCCCATAATAGCCCACTTTGCAGATGCACTTCCCATAAACATATTGATTGTGCCGGAGATAATTATAAACATTATGACTAAAGGAATAAGTCCAAAATCTGCACTTTGGAGCAAGGTCGCTCCCTTTACAGCAACCATAATCCCGAGATTGCTCCACTTGAACCATGCAACGAATT
This sequence comes from Bacteroidota bacterium, assembly GCA_018692315.1. Taxonomy (NCBI): domain Bacteria; kingdom Pseudomonadati; phylum Bacteroidota; species Bacteroidota bacterium. The sequence continues at coordinate 16,904 of JABHKC010000214.1, forward strand.
GCGATGCAAAAAACACCAAAACCAAAAATGCAATCAATCCTTTAAAGCTATCGTTCATGCCATTTATAACATCCTCATGTTTTTTGAAGGTGCCACTAATATATCCGTAAACAATTCCGCAAGTTCCTGCAACAATGAACAAAACAGCAATAAATCCTTTTAGTACCGGAGAATGTAAAATTGTATTGTCATCGGCACGTAAAATTCCATTAGAAGGAATTAGACCAAATGCGATTATTGCTATGAATAACAAAAGAACTATTCCTGCCCATTTCAATCCTTTTTTTTCTCTTTTATTAAGTTTTGTAATTTCTTCTTTTTCTACTCCACCGGTATATTTTCCAAGCCGGGGTTCAACAATAGCTTTAGTTACCCAGGTTCCTGCAAATGCAATAATAAATGTTGATGCCACCATAAAGTAATAATTGGCAGTTGTCATCACGTAATAGTCCGGATCAACAATACGTGCAGCTTCTGTAGATAAACCGGCAAGAAGTGGATCTATGGTTCCAATAAATAAATTTGCACTAAATCCGCCACTTACACCTGCAAAAGCAGCAGCCATACCGGCAATAGGATGTCTCCCTAATGAGTGAAAAATAACTCCAGCTATCGGAATAATTAGGATATATCCGAGATCTGATGCCATATTTGATAGTATTCCGGTGAAAACGATCAAAAAAGTAACAGAGTTTTTTGGAGCCTTAATAAGTAAAAGATTAATAGAAGACTTTATAAGTCCGCTACTTTCGGCAATTCCTATCCCCAGCATTGCAACCATAACAATGCCTAATGGAGCAAAACCAGTGTAACTCTTAACCATTCCAAGAAGTATTTTATGAAGGCCATCTCTCGAAAGAAGATTTATTATTCTAATGGTTTCTCCATTGCTTGGATTAATCCCTTCCCATTGCAGATAGTAACCTATCAATGATATTACTAAGGTCATTAGTCCAAAAATTCCGAACAAAGCGGCAGGATGAGGCAGAGCATTTCCTGCTTTCTCAATTCCTCCAAGTATATTGATTTTTATCTTCATAAAATTTCATTTATAATCCTTTTTCTTAGCTAAAATCATATTTGATAAAAGCTTATTTTGTAGAATATGCAGTAAGGAATGTCAACATAATCCCATAATTACAACCTGCTTGATTCTCAAAAAAATTTCAAAAGTATAAATTATTTTGACTACTCAGCTTTGAGATGTGCTTAAATTTGATGCCTTTTTTTTGCTTAATTGTTTCATATGCAGCTTACTTGTGGTAATTTAGAGAGCATATAAAAAACTATTTACCTATTAATTAAAGCAGCAGAGATTTATTTCTGTGGTATTTTCATAAAACATTAGATATGAAAAAACTCAAATAGAACAATATGCTCTGGATTTTGTTATAGGAACTCATATTGGTTAGTTCTTATTTTTTGTAATATGTCCTATTTTGAGCACTTTGTTATCTGCTTGGATCAATTTCCTGACAATCTGTATTTCCCTGCCGTATTTTTTCAAGTATGTCTGATCTATCATTATTTGATTGTTCTTCAAATACATTTTCAGTGTTTTGGTCATTAATTGATTTAATAAATGTTGCTTTGACTCTTTTCGAGACTAACATGTAAGGTATCCAAATGCTGGCACCAATTACAGCCTGTATAATATTTCTTGTAATCTCATTTGTTTCTTCCGGTTCAAATTCGAAAAAGAGGCTGTAGAAATGATTATCGAGTACTTGTCCTATTATATTTACCACAAGAAAAATAATATACAATCGCGGAAATGAGGTTCTTTTTTTAAGATACAGTACTATAAGTAGAACAATCATCACAACAAACATTGCATTATAAACTGTTTCTCCAATTATGTATATGTGAATCTGGTTTGAAAAATATTCGCTCTTCGGATTCATAAACATATCCCAAACAGTTTTGTTAAAAAAATCATGCCTAATTAAATTATAACATAAAGATCCCAATGAAACTACTAGTGCTATGCCGGGAAAGACAAGCCATCCGCCAATTGCCAGCGGTTTAGCACTGGAGGCAAGAGAGGAAATATCAATCTTATAAATCCGTTTTGAAAGAAATACAAATATTAAAACTGACATAATAAACAGTGACAGACCTATTGGATGAAGACCAGTCGTTTCAGTAATATCATATGAATCCTCATAACCATAGATGAATACGTCGTAAGTTGCAATTAGAATTTTATCCAATTGTTTATTGTAGTTCGAAATTTCGTCTAATGGCACAAAATCATTAAGTGTTTTTAAATGATAATGAAAGTCTACTATATTATCTTCAATTGTACTTTTTGTATAAGAGAAGGATAAGGACTTGCTATTAAACTCCTCCCCAATTTTATCGAAGGTAACTTTTTTTGGGAAAACAAATTGGGTGTGTTGATGGACTTCTACAGGATAATTTAAACTTACTGGCATCTCCCTGACTTTATCATCGGGTGAAATAAGGTAAGACCTTATTGTCATAGCATACAATTCGGTTGAGTAATTTTGCTTTTCTACGCCATCGTCATACTCCTGCCAAAATCCGCTTATCTTATATTTTTCGTGAAGGGTTATTTGGTTGAGTTTTTTATCATCTGTTATTGTAGGATCCTGCTCCCAAACGATATCAGGATAATAGCTTGAATAAAAATTGATAAGGTTGCTTTTAAAGGCGCTTATTCCCTGATAAGAATAATTATCTCTCATTACATCGGCCTGCCTTCCGGAGTAAACACTCTTTATGTCAAAAAAAACCGGCTCAGTAGCACTCTCAACAATAATGCTTTCTTTAACATTTAGTTTCCCTTCTTCATTTGTAGGTATTATGTCCAGTTGATAGGTCTCATTGTCCAAAACTAGCGCTTTTTTCACATCTGGAAAACTGATTCTATCCAGATTGTCAGCTTGATTATTTTGAGTAGCATCAATATAATAGTCTTTGCCTATAAGATTAAAATAAAGAATAACATGGTCGAACAATGATGGTGAAGGCAGGTAATTTTCAAGGGCATGTTTATTGTTTGTCGAAACCCAGGCAATTTTTGAATCGATACCTATTTGAGCCATGAGAGCTTGTAAGAGGTAGGTTTTGTCTTTACAATCTCCATATCGGTTGGATATTACTTCATTAGGGGAATGAGGAGTGATAGCATGGATACCTTCTTCCAAACCAACATAGCGAATTTCTTCCTGAACAAATTTAATAAGCAGCAAAGCTTGTGTTTGTTTATCGCTATTCGCTTCTTGTACTTCTGCCACTTTCACTTTGATTAACAGGTTTGGATCTGTTAGTTTAGGGTATAGTTTGAGTCCCCACTGCGCTAACTCGTTCCAATTCGAAAATTGGCTTAACTCAACATATTTATAAGGTAGATACCAAACCGGAACATAATCGGGCCAATGTATGCCTTCGATTTTAGAAATTTCCCATTCATATCGTTTCGCATTACCATAAATTGATATAATTGGTGCAGGTGCCTTGTTAAACTCCTTGGTAAATAAAGGTAAGTCACTTGGTACAACACATGCTTTGTATATTTTCTCAACTGGGTCGGAAAATTGGAATAAAAAGGATTTGAAAACTATATCCCCATAAATAGGATTCCTCCCATTTATTGAATAGGAAATATCAAGTATATCTTCTGTGCGAAGGTCTTTGAAAATTAAAACAATGGCCTTGTCGCCAAGGTAAATATTTGTTGATGAAGAATTGCCATCATCAACTTCCTTAATTTCGACTTTGTCCCGTATGTCAATTACCTTGTCGTTTCGATAGATTTTCAGGTGATGAAATATAACTTCTTGATAAATTGGTGAATAGTTGATGGAATATTCGGAGTGATCGTGAATGCCAGTATTGGAGATGAATTTTTTCAGAAAATGATAATAACTCTCGTGTTCCAAAAAATTGAATTGTTCGTCAACCAAAAGGTATAAAACGCCGTTGTTAATTTCGTCTAAATCAGTTTTAAATTCAGGGGAGAAATCGATGGTTTTTATCCATGCTGGAGGGCTAACATACTTGATATTGTTTTCTTGTGCCTGTAAGAAAAAAGTTAACGACAAAAGAAAAAGCAATTGAATGTATTTAGGAAAATTCATATTTAAAGGGATTTTGTTATGGAATTTTGAAAGATTATAATTTCAATTAAACATTTTAAGATAGGCAACTATTTTGCCTGCTTCTAACCTAAGACCGATAATTTTTCAACAAATATAGGAATTCTTATCCAATTCATTTAATGCTAATATAGAAAATTTCATTTACTGCACATCAAAATTGATATTTTATCAATAGTTATTTAGATTATAGGAACTGAGTTTTTGTCAATAAAAACTAAACTTCAAAAATTTCTATCCTATCTGATTCATAATATTTCGTGCAAAATATCTAACTTAGAGCCGAATTTGAACTTACGTTGCATTTATTAGTTGAATTTAGGATGTGGTTGATTGTAAATGGATATAGTTGCTACACATTATTGGTCTTTTATCATATAGCTTTCAGGAAATTTCAAATGAAGTAGCTGTTGTGATAAAATATGCTATATAAAAACTGAAACACAGCATTATAAAACTACTCTTTGGAGGAAAGTTATCTTTTACTTGATGAACCTCTCCCAATTTTAAATATTAGCTAACTGCTTGATTGTGTGGCGAAATTTTACTATGTCTTATCAATCCTAAATCAATAAAAAACAATGGAATAAGAATTGAGCAGTAAGCAAGCAAATCCCAAACGTCATAGGTTGAATCATAAATCTCTAAATACTGCATTGTTTCAATGCCAAAACAAACTAAAATAAAAATAAATAAAGTTCTTGATGGTGTAAAAAAACGAGTCCAGGCATTGTCTGCTTTAGCTGTATAGAGTCCCCTAAACAATATGTAATTCCATGCTGGCCCAGTCATATCTAATACATAAGCTTTCCAGAAATCTCCCAAATCGATCCAAATTGTTGACAACCCAATAGTCCCCAATGAAATAATCATTGCTGCCCAATATGGAGCAAATCTATCATGTTGCTTCTTTAATATTTCTTGATTCACAAATTTGTAAATTTACATTTCTATTTCATTTTGGTATAGAAGCAAATATTAGAAAAATCTGTATAGTAGTTATTATCATTAAGTTAATAATTACATCTTGATAAAAAAAAATCTCTGAGATCCCGATAGCTATCGGAATTGTGTTTCCTTTGTGTTTCTCAGTATAATAGCTTTCCGATAACTATCGGAATCACAAAGTTACTCAAAGAAGACACAAAGAAACACAAAGAAAAATTTAAATATAAAAGATTATATCTCAGATGATTACATAATATGCTTTTATACGTGAAATTTGAGATAATATTTTACAAAGTTTATTTCAACCAATTTTTCTTAATACCAAATATAGAAAACCAAACTAGAACTGCTCCCAAAATAACTACTAATATGGGCATTACAGACGCTTGTGGACCATATACTTCGAGAGATTCAGTTGCAAACATATTATGTGTCATTTGCGGAATTATTGCTAACAATGAAATAATAAAAGCCAATTTAGACCATTTCTTTTTTAATACTAAACCTATGGCTCCTAATAAACCGCCAAATACTGCAATGGCAAATACTATTTCTGTCCATAATGGGTAACTTTCATACAGCTCTCTTTCTGCAACCGGCAATGCTTCAAGTGCTTCGGCAGATATAAATGTGTGCATAAAAAATGAGCCAACTCCCATTATATTCCACAGTAAACTAATTATTGTTAGCGTCCAGAACCATTTTGGAATTTTTTCGTTGTTTCCCATAATTATTTTTATTTAGGATTGGCATCAAAACTAACCATCCATTGTATGTTAAATTTGTCTGAAAACATTCCGAAATAAGAATCCCAAAAAGTTTTATTCATAGGCATTAATACTTTTCCCCCAGCAGAAAGTGCATTGAAAAGCCTATCGGCTTCATCTTTAGAATCGGTGTTTATTGAAACAGAAAAGTTAGTCCCTACTTTTACTCCTTCTGCCCATTCTCCACCGGCATCGCTTCCCATGAGCATTGTGTTCCCAACAGGTAAAGCAATATGCATTATTTTGTTTAATTCAGATTCTTCAAGTTTGCAATTTGGGTCGGTTTGAGGCATATCTTTAAATTTGCCGATAAATGCAAAATCGCCTCCAAATGCAGCTTTATAGAAATTAAATGCTTCTTCGCAATTTCCATTAAATGTCAAATAAGTATTTACTGTTGTCATAATTTTTAATTTTAATTTGTTAATACTATTGCTGAAAAAAATCTATCATAAGATAGCTTTTCATTCAACTCTTTTTCAAAATTTACTTCAAAATTCATTCTTTTTAATAATTCAAAAATACAAATATGTAAAAAAAATGTAGTTTAACAAATTTGGAGAGAGCAATGATTTTAGTTCAATAATCATAAGTAAAACAAAAACTTAGATAAATTATATAGCAAAATTTCAACTATCAATTGTATTAAACACAAGATGTAGTTTAGTTACGATTTTTCATTGGGACTGAGTTCGATTCAGTAGTTTCTTGTTGCCTTTTTAATATTTTTAGGTGATGTGTTTAGTAGTTTGTTATCACCTTTCAAAACCTGTATTTACTAAAAGGAAAATCAATCCAATTAAAAAGATAATCGCGATGACAAATCCAATCAGTTTTCCAATCCGATTGTGTTTCTTTAGTTCTTTATCAAGGCTTATAAGTGTATTTTCTTCAAGATTAAATAATGCATTCCTTAATTGCTTTAAATAAACATTGTGAGTGAATTTATTTATGAATATTATTACCAAATAGGAAAAAATATAGAATACCGAGAGCATCAAAATTTTATTTAATTCAAATATACCATCATTATTTTCCATTGTAAGGTTAAGACCGAATGTTGCTAAAACAATAGATAGAGCCACCGAATGTTGAATTAATTTAAGTTTTGTATTAAAGTATTTTATTTTATAAAGCAGTAGTTTGTGCAAATCAAATCCTCTGGTATCCATTTTATTGATAACTCTCAATTGAATTATCAAAAAAATAAATATTGATAAAGCAACAACAATATGGAATATTACTGCTGCTAAAATTGGAGTGTTGTTCAAATAGAAGAAAATATTATAAATTAACACCAAAGCTGAAATCAGAGATGCGGCAATTCCAAACCAAACTATTGTAGGCAATTTAGATGTTATGCTAATTGAGGTTTTTGAAATACTTTCTCTAATAAACACATCATCGTAAGTGTTATCTTCTGAGATTTTTTTATTTCCTTTTTCCCATATTTTTTCTATACTATCCATTTTTGCAAATTATGATAATAACTTTTTGAGTTTCGATTTAATACGTACAATTTTTACACTAATATTTTTCTCACTTAAGCCAGTAATTTCTCCAATTTCTGTGTAAGTCTTTTTTTCAAGGTATAATAGTATTATTCCCTTTTCAATTTCATTTAGTTTTGCAATTGCCTTATACAGTTTGTTTATCTCTTCGTCCATATTAGGCAAGTCCTCTTTTTCAATCAAAGTGTTTTGTTTTTCAGACAATGATTCCAAAATTGGGCTATTCTTAGATTTACGAATGTTGGTTATTGCTGTATTTAATGCAATCCTATACATCCAGGTACTAAAGGTTGACTTCCTACTGAAGTTGGGAAAAGACTTCCATAATTGCAGAGTTATCTCCTGCATCATGTCTTTCTTTTCTTCAGAATTATTGCAGTAAACATTACATACCTTATGAATAATCCCTTTATTATCAGATATTTCTTTAATAAATATGTCTTCTAAGTATTCATTATTCATAAGGTAAAGTAATGAAATTATTGGTTAAAATAATGTTGCAAAAAATGTGATTATTCCTGTAACTAAAGCAAGCGAAACTATTGACAAGATTACTTTTTGAAATTTTTTGCTAATTTCCTTTTGCGGTTTTACCTTTTTGGTTTTTGGCAAAAATACAATTACGGAAAGACACAGAAGAATAAAAGGCATCACATAACTGTCAATATCCCCATTAGTGATAAACTTTAGAATAATTATTCCAATTGCACTTACTGCTATAATTGATCCTAATAAATATCTGGTTTTTGATTCCATGTTTTCAATTTTAAAAGTTAATAATTATTCAATTAGTCGCAGTAATTTTAATTCACTACACTTTTAAAATATTTTTATTTGCAAAATCTTTTTTACTTTTAAAAACAACTATTAAGAATACTCTTAAAACTGCTACATGTTTGAAATATAGTTCTTTTACAAATTGCATTTTGTTTAAAATCAGGTGTTTGAAAGTTTTGTGTCACAATTGTCCATCGTATATATTTATTTTTTAGCTAACTTACTAAAAACCTGAAATGAAAATTCAATTTGGATTTAACATTTTTTAAGGCTATTTAGAATTAATTGACAAATACGGTTGAAAATCTTATTTATTTTTGACTTTTTTTAAAGACAGTTATTGAAATATATGTATGCCGAATTAAAAACGTATTATGACTAAAGCACATTTAATTATTTTATTTTTGTTTATTTCCTCTACTTATTCAGTTATGAGTCAGGAAATAAAGGAAGTAGAAACTTCTCCTTTATTAAATACAAACTGGCATCAAAAAGGACTTTATGCAAAGTACAGTCCAGACAATGGAATGATAGGGTGCTGGTCAACTGCATTTGCTCAAATTTTTTACTTTCATAGTCTTTTCCCAAAAGGACAAATAAATTATACTTTGAGTAATAATAATAAAATCAAGATTAATATTGATACTGTACATTTTAGTTCAAGAAAATTTCCTGAGAAGCTTGACCAAAAAACCTCTCAAAACCTCATAAATGATGTTGCAATGTATAGTTTTTGTACTGCAACAATAATTAAGAAAGATTTTGGATCCGGTAGTTATTTGTGGGAAAAGGAGGAGATAGAAGCCATATTGGAAAAGCATTATGATTGTAAAGTTAATTTTTACGAATATAATCAAACAGAATTAGAGACTAAGTTCGATAGTATTGTTATTCTTATACAAAATGAAATTGATAATAAACGTCCAATGTTATACTATGTAGAGGACTCAAAAAGAAAGTTTGGGCATGCAATGGTGATTGATGGATATAAGTTCAAAAAGAATCACTTCTATATTCACCTGAATATGGGATGGAATGGAAGATCTGATGGATGGTATAGATTAGACAAGCGAGTATTTATCCAATATAATGATAAAGAGCAAAGAATTTTATATACTATTAATCCGTCATAATCCTTTTTATACCAATCAATTAACTTATAAGCTGTGAGCCAAGTGGTCGTCAAATTCTTTAATGTTAGCAGCTTTTATTATAATTTACTTACTACCTTTTAGAGGAATAGTCCATACATTTTTTTCTAAATCAATAGTTCCTCCCATTTCTTCTTTTACAACTCTATCTGTTACAATTCATCCTTTTTCAGCCATATTCTCAAACGTGTCGATACCCTCATTAGGGAAACTTTGTCTGGTTCTATGTATATTATATTGAACACGGATTTTCAGGGTTAAAAACTCACCGTATTTTATGAGTATGTTGCCCCTTCAAAGATCATTTGAGTGTTGTTTAGCCAAGGCATTTTTGATTCTTTGAATTTATTCATGTTTTCAAGAATCATAGATAGATTGTACTAAAGTGCATTTTTTATTTTCATAATATTCCTTTCCCTTTCAAACGAATAAGTTTTGCTTTTCAAATTAATTAGTTCATACAGTTGAAGTGCTTTTTCAAGGTATTTTTTTGACAGCTCAGATTTGTTACTAAAGCCTATTTGAGAAATACATTCTGATAGCTGTTCAATATTATCAATATTAAATCCTTCGAAATTGCTTAAATATTCATTTGATTCTTCAATGTTTAAGAGAAGAAATTTATCAATGTCGAAGTTTAACTCGTTTAATAACATTCCTTTTGCATCATCAACTTGTTTCTCAATATTTATTGCTAATCTATCCTGACCACCAAGAATATTTTGTCGAATTGCTCTCAATATAAGTTCAATTTTTTCAATTTCTCTCAAGATATAGTCTCTTTGCTCCATTGTTTTTATGTTTGTCTGTTTTAAATTGAACTAAATTATCTTGTATATTGTCAAATCAAAATCTTTCATCAAGATTTTTCATTTTCCATTAATAATTTTCAAATAACAGTTTTAGACTTTCTGCGATAAAAATATGTTAGCTTTCAAAATTGTGGAATTATTAAGTTTGTTTTTATAAATCGTTGGTCTCTATCTATTCACTCATTGGTTCTGCCCAATCAGAATTTCTTACAAAAATTGTATATTGAATATAAGGTTTTCCTTTGTCGTTCATCTCGAAAAGATCTGTTACCGGTAGCAATTGGAATGTTGTGTTCATCCTGTTTGATTGCGAATATGGACTATTTTCGGCATTCATCTTAATCAATGATTTGCTGTTTTCTGGAGTCATTCGCTTGAAATCTTTTATTCCATATATATACATAATTAAGAGATTATCGGCAGAAACAGGTATTCTGGTATATTTGCCTTCGTCTCTCATAAACTCAGGAAATTTGCTACTTGGCATCACAGTGTAGCTATCGTTAAGCAAAAAATTGATAGACAATATTTGGTTTTCTAAACCCAAATCGGATTGTCTAATTCTTGAAGCCAATGGATGTTTGCCATTTACTCGGTATTGAAAAATGTGGAATAAGCCATAATAGCCATAGATTCTACTTTCGTAGAGTTGATAACTTTTGTAAAGTTTGTGAAAATTCTCAAACATTACAGTTCCTCTATTCTCTTTTTGCTGAAGATATTTGAAATTGGAATGTAGATGAGATAAAATTGAAAGTGTATCCGGCGAATTAATATAAACTGAATTTAGATATTCAATTTGGAGTAAAAGACTATCAATTTTGTCTGAAGTAGCTAACTCTTTTTTTGTGTCAGGCAATAATTCATTTAAATATTTAGAACTTAGCGATACGTCTTGAATTTTATCAATCCCAACGAATTCAAATTTATTGTCTTCCGGAAGTTGCTGATAATATTTGTGAAATGAAATGTATTTATTGAAATAGTCTTTATTATTTCTTCCTTGTGCAACAACCCATTTTTTGAGAATATCAGCTAACAATATCTCATCGCCAGACTTTAAAAAATCATTTAGCCTGCATAATTCACAAAAACAAGCAAAATGATGTTAATATTCTGTAATACAGATAAATGCAAGCTTTGATAAAAAACATTAATTTTTTAAATAAAAATGGAGTTCATGTATA
>JABHKC010000215.1 GCA_018692315.1 Bacteroidota bacterium
AATGTACTTTTGATTTTGAATGGGATGCCTAAAATTAGACATATCGGATAATTATTTTACTATACTAGAAGTTGTACATAACTCTTTGAGTGTCAATAAAAATAGTAGTGCTGATGCTTACCTGTTCGGATTTCAGGGGCAGGAAAAAGATAATGAGATTTCCGGTACCACCGGAGGGCATACTACAGCTATGTTTTGGGAGTATGATACAAGGCTTGGAAGACGATGGAATATTGATCCAGTTTTAAAAGAATGGGAAAGTCCTTATGCTGCTTTTGCCGGGAATCCTATTTGGTTTGTAGATCCATTTGGAGATAATGCAGATGTTTTTATTACTGGACCAAAAGCTGAAAAAGCTACTAAACAGTTAAATGAATCTACATCCCTTGAAATTAGTAGGGACTCTAAAGGACAAGTCCATGCAAAAGGTGAAGCAGTAACAAAAGACGATAAACTATTATTAGAATCTATTAATAACCCAGACATAAAAGTTAACGTCCATGTAGGAGGGAGTAACTATGATAACAAAACATTTCAAGGTGGCGGATTTTTTGGTTCCACTGTAACGGAAAGGGAAAAATCTGTTTCTTATGAAAGCAACCTACCATGGCTTTCTAATACATTGACAGAAAGTTATAATTATGTAGAGACAAAACAATTTGTTAATCCTTATGAATTAGCAATACTTGACTTCATTCATGGATCTGAAGGGCAGGCTATGCTACATGAAGTCACGGAGTCGTATATTGCTGGCAAGATTTCTCAGGTTAAAGGTGCCGCAGGCCCTGCTATAAAAGGAGGTAGCACTTACAAAAGCCATTATATACCTGCACATAATGATGCTACACCTCAGCCAGGAGATGGAGTAATCGGAGAGTGCTTTTTTAGAGATGCAAAGATGGCAATAAAAACAATGTTTGACAATGTTGACTTGGCTATAAAATTCATGAAATAAGTTATTATGACAAAAAAAATATCGCTTATACTGCTAATTATAGTATTTTACTTAAAGTCATTTTCACAAAATGATAGTGATACAATTCGATTACAGGAATCTCAACCTGAAAATAAAGAATTTACTGTAGTTAAAATTGAAAAAAAGAGAGGATTTGTGTTATATGAAGTCCGCGAAAAAGGTGATGAAAGCATGACTTTTATAATTGTAACATTAAAAAGAAGCGAAAAAATATTTCTCAGAAAAAAAAATAAAATTAAAATAGGTAGGACATATCATATGTTACTATGTCCAAACTATAAATATGATCTATGGCTAAATCCTGGCTATAATTATAATGTTACTATAAATGAAAAAAAAATAACAATACATGGAAGAGAGTTAGGATGGAATTCTAATATTTATACCAGTCCAAATATTTCGGGTATGTATTATTATGAAATTGACTCAATTCCTGATTGTCCTTTGAAGATCGATTTGACTTATCCTACAGATTAGCTTTTGGATTAATTTAGCCTTGAGGCACCCAGTTTGCACTGCAGTGCACGTTCTAAGACAATTCTATAATAACTATTTCGGAAATCCGAAATAATCTGAATATTAGCATTTGTCAATAAACAATCGTGGATACTGAGCGGAGTCGAAGTATTAGTGTTGTTTATTTTGAATTGTGGACAGTAGATTTATTTGTAAGAACTTCTTTCAATTGAAAATTTTTCTGATGAAAATAAAAAAATGTACTTTTGTTTTGAATGGGATGCCTAAAATTAGACATATCGGATAATCATTTTACAATATTAGAAGTTGTACATAACTCTTTGAGTGTCAATAAAAATAGTAGTGCTGATGCTTACCTGTTTGGATTCCAAGGGCAGGAGAAGGACGATGAGATTTCTGGTACTACCGGAGGGCACACCACAGCTATGTTTTGGGAATATGATACACGGCTTGCTAGGAGGTGGAATTTAGATCCGAAACCAAACCCAAGTATTAGTCAATATGCTACTTTTGCATGCAACCCTATATGGTATACAGATCCATTAGGAGATACACTTAGATTTGGTTTAGGAATTTTAATGCACAAACTATTTCCTAAATTAATAAGTGATATGGGAAAAACAGCAGGATTAAACCTTTCTATAGATGAAAAGACTAGAAATATGAATTATACTATAGATAAAGACGCTACTGAGTTTAGTAAAAGAGCCAGAATGGATATTCCGGTCATGTTGACCCCTCAATCCGGCCATATTGACCCCTCTAGATTTTGGTTTTAAAGAACGCTTTAATATGACAAAATTTCAGTTTACAAAATCATTTTTTCATACTTCAAATTTACTTTTTTTTCTTAAA
>JABHKC010000216.1 GCA_018692315.1 Bacteroidota bacterium
GATAGTAACTTATTGGAAAAAAATATACATGAACTCCATTTTTATTTAAAAAATTAATGTTTTTTATCAAAGCTTGCATTTATCTGTATTACAGAATATTAACATCATTTTGCTTGTTTTTGTGAATTATGCAGGCTAAAAACAATGAAAAAACAATTATTCTTTTTGGCAGTTGTATTAATTTCAACCAGCCTAAGTGCACAAATCACTTATGACAAAGAAACTCATTCCTTTGTGATTGATACGGTGATAACTAAAAATGGGATTTCCAAGAGTGAATTATACGAAAGAGCCAAAGAATGGACCTTTCGGACAATTTGGGTATCCAGTAATGAAATGGCGTTGAACGATGCAGAGTCGAATCATATTTTTTCTAAAGGAATTCTCAAATTAGACGATATAGTAAAAAACAATGTGTTAACTGGCGGAGTGATGCATGCAAATCGTTTGGTTAGCTTTCGCATGTCGCAGTTTTTTAAAGAAGGCAAATGCCGGATTATTGTGGAAAACATTATCATTCAGCATGATATAATTTCTACAAACCTAAACAAAACTGAAACATATAACCTTGAAAAACTTTTTGAATTCAAGAAAGAACTTCAGGGCAAAGAAAAGTTAAAAGGTGTGGAAAAAGGCAGACTTGAAAACATCCTAGTCATTATTAACGATGCTGAACGAGCAATGTCAGCCCTTGTTGTGCAATATGCTGAAGCGCTGGATAAATCAATTATTTCTGAAAGGGAAGATTGGTAGAAAGTAAATTTTCCTTTCATTCTTATTGCTTGTGTGGACCTGATTATAGAAATCGTGTCAATGCCTAATAATATCCAAATTTTAACTTATTTTGGAACAAATTCTCCAAGTTTCAATACCTAAAGCAATAACTAATTATACAAGTCTTATCTCATAAAAAAAGAAACGATTAGTGTCAAGAATAAACTTGAAGAAGTCCGTGAATACTTGGAATTCATAAAAAGCTTTTAATAATTGACAATTTAGAAACAACTCAAAGTCAAGAGGTATTAAATTTTATCCGAGATATACAAACCAAATGAATAGTTCAAAGTTCTTTTGCGGGCACATGGCGAGCCACCTGAAACTTGTCAAATAGCTTTGTAAAACCTGACGAGTGGTTGGTGTTGACTATATCACGCATTTATTGTAACTGGTAGATAAATGTTTACAAGCAATATATAAAAAAGGATTATATTGATAGGCTTATGTTTTCCTTTTATGAATTCTATTCAAATTTTCGTCCGTCTCCATTTTGATAAGAGTACTTGAATGAAATATATCCACCCTCGCCTATATCACTGTAAAAACTTGTAATCCAAATTTTTGCATATTTGCCTTTGGCAGTTTTCAAAACATAGACATGGTCGTTGGGTGTATATGAAGGACCTTGTGGCCCGTAATCTAAATGAATACTGCCTTTGAAAGCATCATTTCCATTTGAGGTCATATAGCTAACACCTTGGCCTGTAAAGGCTTCAACTATTTGAATTGTATCGTCAACAGTATAACCGCTTTCGTTGGCTTCAATTACACTATCCCAATCTACATCACCGGCATCGTATGCCCCGCCTTGTCCGTTTCCTGAACTTCCACTGTTTGTTCGCACATTGTAGCGATTAAAAGCTATATCCCAATTGTCGGATGTTTTAGAGTTTGTTTCATCAAGTCCGCTAACTTCTATTTCATCAACAAAGGAATAGTAAATCCAATCGTTCCCATATTCAGTCTCTCGACTAAGTTTGACTTCTTTTGTATTCAAATCACTGACTTCAACCGGTTCTTTCTTACAGGCTGTAAATGCCAATAGTAGGATAATAAATGATAATAAAATAAATTGTAGATTTTTCATAAAAAATAAATTGATATTAATGAATTGACTATTTGTTAAGAGTTTTTCTGTAATCCAGTAATTTATCAAAACTGATGTTAAGACTGATAAAAAATCGTCTGCCAGGACTTGTAGAAGTATTAAAAGTTATAATTTCGGCTTTGTAGTCTAATAAATTATCTATACCAAAAATTAAATTCCCACCATTAAATAAATTTTGAGATAATGTAAATTTCAAAATCGAATATGGGGAATAATCGACCTGATAGACAGCATTTACCATTTCGCCGCTAAAAATTATTTCCTCAGATACATCAAAATTTTTAGAGCCATAAATTTTTCCACTCAAGTTGATAGTTGTATTATAAAAGCCTTTTTTAAATTTATATTCAAGACGAATATTGGCGCTATGCGGACTTACTGTTGATAGTCTTACACCATCTGCCGAATTATTGTCGTATAAATAACTGTAACCGCTTGAAATGTATAAGCTCCTTAAAAGTCTGTATTTTAAAGCTACTTCGGCACCGGAAACATTTGATTTATGAACATTAATATATTGCAACATAGTTTCATTTGCTGTCCATTGACCTTCTATCTTATCTTTAAAACGATTATGATAAATCGTAATTGAACCATTAAACTTATTCTTTGTGTATTCAGTTGATAACGAATAATAATTGTTAGTTTCCGGTTTTAAATTTTCACTTCCTTGTATCTGAAACATCCCTAAATGATCCCAATTCATATACAATTCTTTTAAACTGGGAGCACGAAAGCCATTTGCGAAATTTGCCCTGATCGTAAAAGGATTTATTTTATACATTATCGATAGTTTTGGCGAAGCATGAAAGCCAAAAGTTGTATGATAATCTCCTCTTAGACCGGCTATAAAGTTCAATTTGTCTGTTAGTTTTATATCATCCTGGACAAATGCAATATAAGTCTCGGTTGATTTTTCATCGAATGTATCATAAGTGAATTTATCAGTTATTAAAGTTTCAGATATAAACTCCAGACCTTTAGTAATAGTTTGTTTTCCGGAATTTATATTAAAAATTAAGCGTGGATTTCTAAATCTGTGTGAATAGATTTTATTGCTACTGTTTGTAATTTCCGACTGATTATATTTATCGTAAGTATCTGAATTATATGAACCTGTAAGCGAAGTATTTGAATTGAAGTTATATATGAATTTTCCTCCATAAGTTAAATCAATGAATTTTTCATAGGTATTATCTCTAAGAAAATCGTACTGATTATGATTATAATAAGTTCCTTTAAGAGTTGCCGAAAATTTATCATTAAACTTAAAAATCAGTTTTTGACTTATTGAATAGTCTTCATAACCATCAACTTCAGTCGGAATAGTATTTTTCTTAGCGAAAATTATAGTATCAATATTAGAATATTCTTTCACCAAACTGTCGGTGTCATAAAGTTGGTATGCATCGGAGCTTTTAATTACAAAATCGGTTCGGGATGTTACTTTATTTAAATTTAATCCAACAGAAACTGTATTAGATAAATTCGGACGGTCGAGATTTTGCTTATAAATAAAGTTATCTTCAGTTGTTTGCAAGTTGGGAAAATCAAAATTATTGTATTGCATAAATCGCGATCCTATATTCACTTCGAGTTTTTTTTGAGTTTTTTTTGTAATAATATTAATCACTCCACCCATCGCCTGTGAACCATAAAGTGCTGAAGCTGCACCTTTTACAATTTCTATACGTTCAATATTTGCAGTGTTCAAACGTGAATAATCAATATTTCCGCCTGTTTCGCCGGCAATACGCTCACCGTCTATCAAAAACAGAATATAATTTGCCCCAAGTCCCTGCATTTTTATATCAATCCCATAACCAAGTTGTTGAAAATCAATACCAGGCATATCGTCTTTCAGAACATCTGTAACATTTGTAAGTCCTCGTGTTTCAATATCATGCGATGTTATTATTTGAGTAATTACCGGAGCATCTTTTAAATGTTTTTCCGTTCGTGTGCCTGTTACGGTAATTTGCTCAAGGTTGAAAATATCAGGCTCTAACTCGAAAGTTCGATTTTCGTTCGGATTTATTTTTACTTTCAAGGTTTTATATCCAAGATATGATATTGCGACAATACAATCATTTCCTGTTGTAGTATTTTCTGCAGTTCCGGCAGCATTTGTAATGCAATATTTTTCTACTTTCTCATTTTTGCATTCAAAACAAATTGTTGCATAAGGAATTGTTTCCTTTGTCTGGCTATCAATTACAGTTATAAATGTTTTTTGCTTATCACTAATTTGTGCAATTGATGAAAATGCAATAAAAAACAAAAGTAAGACAAAAAACAAGCTATCTCTCATATAGAAATATCAATTAAAAAAAATGCGAAAATGCAAAGTTTTATGATAGAATGCAATACCTTAAATATGTGATTTTGGAGGCTTGAATACCTTTTAATTGGGATAGTATTTTTTAAAACTATGAGACTCCAAAAGAATTTCTATTAGAAAAGTTGTTAATAATAATTCTTTAGAATGAAAACTATAATTGAGGATTTTACTTTTTTATCTGTTTTAAGGCTTTTCCAAAATCAGTAACAGGAAGTTTGCATTCTTTGTTCTGGCACACATAAATGGTGGTTTGTCCTTCTATAAATTTGTTTTTGTGCATGAATAATTTTCCCTCAGTTTTTCCTCCCGACAAAAAAACATTTGGCAAATAGTATTTATTGAATTCTTTTCTAAAGGTTTCAAATTCCTTTCCAATAATAACAACTTCATATGGTGGACTTACAAACCAAGCCATCAAAATATCCCAATTAGCATAATATGCACCGCCATCTAGTGCATTTTGTTTTACATTATTCAACATTTTTTGCGACATATTGAGGTATGTATCATTGTAAAAATATTTCCCAAGCAGAAATAAATTCTTTGCCATTTCGGAATTTGAAGCAGGTATTACATTGTCGGAAATTTCCATTTTGCGAGCTATCAATTCCGGATCTACATCGGAAGTGTAATAAAACATTCCGCTGGTTTTGTTATAAAAATGAGCATTCGCATAATCAGTTAATTGCTTGGCTTCATGTAGCCATTTTTCATCGAAAGTGGCTTGATACAAGGAAATAAATGCAGCTATAGTAAATGCGTAATCGTCTAAAAATGCGTTGATAGATGCCTTGCCATTTTTGTAGTTTCTATATAATCTATTGTCCGGCATTTTGATTTTTGTAATGATAAATTCGGCATTTTGCAATGCGATATCTAAATAATCCGAATTTTCAAATACCTCAAAAGCATCGACATA
Organism: Bacteroidota bacterium; assembly: GCA_018692315.1. Classification (NCBI taxonomy): domain Bacteria; kingdom Pseudomonadati; phylum Bacteroidota; species Bacteroidota bacterium. The sequence goes on from JABHKC010000216.1 coordinate 5,146, forward strand.
GGCTTTCTGCATAAGGGCATTCCACGATGTGATAATTTTATCGTCTAATGCAGGCCGAATCCGTTTTGCCCTTTCTTCCAACAATATCTTTTTTGTTTTCGTAATCTTTGAGCTTAGCTCGTTTTCAGTAAGCTTATATCTATCGGCTAACTTTTTATCATTTCCTGATTTAAACAAAATATTTTGAGAATTTTCCCAATTTCCGTTTTCTTTTACATTGTAATAATCAATTATTAAATCTGCATCCTTGCCTAATATCTGTTTCAATTCATTGAATGACCAAACATAAAACATTCCTTCTTCGCCCTCACTATCAGCATCTAATGAAGAGTAAAAACCACCATCAGCGGATTTAAGTTCTCTATTGATGAATTCCAGAGTTTCACGTACAATAGTTTTGTAATTTTTATCTTTAGTTTGCTTAAAAACAGATGAATATAAACCAACAAGTTGTGCATTATCATACAGCATTTTTTCGAAATGAGGAGCTTTCCAATATTTGTCAACAGAATAGCGTGCGAAGCCTCCACCAATTTGGTCGTAAATGCCGCCTTCGGCCATCTTGTCTAATGTTAATGTTACAGCTTTCGAAGCATCGGCATTTTCAGTCAGATAATGATAGTGTTGCAAAAACTGATAACCAACAGGCAATGGAAATTTTGGAGCTCTTTTATGCCCTCCATAAGTGTAATCCAAATTAATTTTCCAATTTGCAAAAATGTCGTCTAAGTCTCTTACTGAAAAATCGGCTTCTTCGGTACTCATAGAAATCATTTCGCCGGTTTGTATGCCATTTGTCAGAGTTTTTGCCTGTTGCTCTGCTTTATCGGCTTGATTATTTGCAAAATCTAATATTTGTTTAAGCATATCAAGCCATTGTTTTGGTTTGAAATAAGTTCCACCATAAATTGGCCGTCCATCAGGCAAGGCAATACAGTTTAAAGGCCAGCCACCTCTGCCTGCAATCAATTGAACAGCATTCATATAAATCTGGTCAATATCGGGTCTTTCCTCTCTATCAACTTTAATACATATAAAATTTTGATTCATATAATTGGCAACTTCCTCGTTTTCAAAACTTTCATGCTCCATTACATGACACCAATGGCAAGCTGCATAACCAATGCTGATGATAATTAGTTTATTCTCACTTTTAGCTTTTTCCAAGGCTTCCTTTCCCCAGGGATACCAATTTACAGGATTATGAGCATGTTGCAACAAATAAGGACTACTCTCGTTTGCAAGCGAATTTGTATATTTCGGTTTTGAAGAATTCATATTTAAATTTTCATTATTAATTTGACCACAAGAAGTAAAAGAGAACAAATAAACGAATATTATTGTATATGTGATTTTCATTTTTGAATGGATTTTGTTGGTATTAATTACTCCTCAATTTTGGATTCAATTGAGTGAGTAAATTCAATAATTAAACTAAAATAGATGCGGAAAGCTATCTATATTTTTTGCCATTTTTTTTTGGCTAAATTGAGTTTTATATCTTATGATATTTGAATGTTAGTGCTATCTAAAATAATGTCATTTGTTTAGTTTCTTTCTTGTTTTCTACTTTTTTGGCAAACTTATGCCACTCTTCTAATGATAATCCATTAATACTCTTTGCAGCTTTGTTATAATCAGAAAGTTCAAATGCTTTTGTTAAGTTTATTCTCATTAAAGTATCTTTATTGACAGCTCTTTTTGAATCTGAAAATATTATTGATTTTAAGAAACTTTGTACTAATTCTGAGTTAAGAATATAATGCGCTATTTCTGCATTTCTTTTTTTGCTAAAGCCAATGAAGTAGCATGTATCGTCGAGCATAATAGGTTTATCATTTTTAGGAAACACTAAAGTAAAATGCGTAGATTTATATAAGCCTGATATTGCAACTTTATAGGGTGCAAATGAATAATCTCCAACTCCAAAAATTGAATAAGGAGGCTTGTCTTTATAAATGGATGATTTCCTTTTCTTAAAAAGCTCATTATTTTTTTCTAAATAATGATAGGTTTGAGGATAGTATTCTTTTATATATTTTGTGTCTTGACCAATTTTTTTTTGGGTAATAATCGTTAATTTTCTAAATGTGTTTGTTTTTTTAGATTTCAGATCAGAGCTTTTCAACAATCCATACACTAAATTATCTTCAAGTTGCATTTCAATTTTAAAGCCATTTGTAAAATGACCATTATCTTGTTCAAATTCCATTATTTTAGAACAATCATGTTTTATACCTGAACGCCACACTATATTTGATAGACCATCAATTTTATATCCTTTTTCATAAGCATCAATAGAATAAACAAATTTGGATAAATACCAACCAAAAGCCGTAATGTTTTGTTTTGTGTAAAAATCATACTCAGAACAATTCAAGCAAGCTTTTTCTCTAAACTTTGATACGAACAGAGAAGCATTTACTGAAACATTAAATTCTTTTTTTGCATCAATATTTAGCTTCTCATTTTCAGAAATTAGGAAATTATTCTCTTTTTGGTCATAGATAACATTCTTGATTACCGAGTTTTTAACAAGAAAGGCAAAATGTCCGACATGTCTCTGAAAAGCTTGAATAAGATTGACTGAAATGTTTTCGCCAATATCAAAATTACCTTTCCCCGTAATCGCTTCTAATCCCTTGTGTTTTTTGAAGTTTGACTTTTTTGGTAAATTCTTAGAATCAATTGAACTTAATTCAGAATTTGTAACCCAGGGGGGATTTCCTATAACTAATGTTTTATAATCTTTGGTTTCTTTGGCTAAATTTTCATAGGAGAATTTAAAGGCATTTGCATGAATAATATCTATTTCAGGGATATTTGCTTTTTTGGATGACAAGAATAAGCTTAAAATCTTAAATTTGGTTTCCCATATATAAGGTTGATATATTTCAACTCCTACCAATTTTTTAATATTAGGCAATTTTTTTAGAGCAGAGATAATAAAATTTCCTTTCCCACATGTAGGTTCTAAAACAAATTCAAAATCAATTCTTTTAATTTTTATATAATCAACAATACTATCAGTCAATATTGAATTTGTTTGAAAATCTCCGTACTCACGTCTGTCGGGTTCAGAAACAATAGTGATGCGAGATTGAATTTTATCAAAAAATTCATCAGCATATTCCTGATTTATGAAAAAGTCATTTATTCCACAAATTGACTTAATCCTTTCGTTGATTTGCTCAAAACTTGTGAGAAATTTTAGATTTTTCCTAAAATATTCCTCAACTATTAAATCAATATGTACTTCAAAACATATCATCCGGTAACTTTATTTATAACTTTAGTAATGCCTTCAACATTTTTAGTCAGGTTCACAACCCTTGCATATTGCAATCTCCATTGAAGTGCATTTGAAATAGTTAAATATCCTTGCTTTGGAATTTGCTTTAAAATTCTTTCAGCAATTGAGTTTAATGTAATTTCTTCTGCAGGTATATTCCTGTCATTTAGGTAGGCTACAATATCTTCTTTAATTGCACCATCTTCCATCATTTCTCTTAAACGAAAAGTGGTTGTATAGTCAGCCGTTCTTTCCTTATCAAGAAAGAAACAACTTACAAAATCTAAAACTGCTGCTTGGTCTTCTTCGAAATCAGTTTTTTCATAAACAAACACAAGTAAGTTATAGCCAAGTCCAAATATTTTTTGCTTTGCGTCTTTAAAGGGGCAAGAAGATTGAGGTTGTTTTATAGAAGTTACCTTAATATCTGTTAAAATTTCATCATTAGGTAAATCTATTCCTTTGGCAGATGAACCAATTTCAAATTCAAATCTTGTGGCTAAATAGTTTTGGAATTTATGCTCGATAAATGTACCAACAGCTTTACCGTCAGTTACACCATACAATTCTTTATTTCTAAAAACTGATTCTGATTTGCAAAAGTCTTTGGCAGATTTTTTTAATTGCTCTATAGTTAATTTTTCTTTCATATAAATCCTTTATCAAATTACAAAGATAATATTTTAGAAGGTGTTTTCAATTCAGGCGTTTTGATTTTTGCTTGACGTCCGGAAACGAAAAATTTAAGCCCTATTTCCAAAAAATCACTCATAGTATCGCAACTATTGAATATGAAAATTGCAAATTGCATTTCTTTAATGAATTATAAATTGCTTTATTTGTTCATTTTCAGTTGTTTAATATGAATTGAAATTATTTATTAATAATTAAAAAAAAATATAAATAATTCAAAATTGTTTAGTAATATTGCGGTCGATTTTTAAGATTTTGATATAGAATTAATTAGTAAGAATAGTGATGGATTTAATAAAAGTTGTAGAAGAAAAGTTTATACCGAAAACAAATTTTCCACCATTTGGTAGTGGAGATACTATTACTGTAAAATATAAAATTAAGGAAGGAGCCAAAGAAAGAATCCAAAATTTTAGAGGAGTAGTCATTCAACGAAAAAGCAGTAAACTTAGCGAGACATTTACAGTTCGTAAAATGTCCGGTAGTATTGGTGTTGAAAGAATATTCCCACTGACATCTCCTTTTATAGAAAATATAGAGATTAATAAAAAGGGTAAAGTTCGTAGAGCAAGAATTTATTATTTGCGTGAATTAACTGGTAAAAAAGCCCGTATCAAAGAAAGAAGATTTTAATTCTAAAGAAAAATCCTTAATTTTCATTAAGGATTTTTTTTTGAGTTGTAGAAAACAAAAAAGCCGATTAATTATTAATCGGCTTTTTTAATTGGAAATATTTTGACTATTTGACTTCCTCGAAGTCAACATCGGTTACTTCGTCATCTTTCGATTTTCCGTTTCCACCTGGCTCACCTTGTGGCGGAGGTGGTTGCGAACCTTGTTGTCCTTCCTGTCCTTGTTGTGCTTGCTGCTGTGCATTATACATATCTTGGGAGGCAGCTTGGAAAACTTCATTTAATTCTTTCATTGAGGCATCAATTGCATCAATATCCTGATTTTTGTGAGCTTCTTTAAGTTTAGTTAAAGCAGCTTCAATTGGTGCTTTTTTGTCAGCCGGAAGTTTATCTCCTAATTCCTTTAACTGTTTCTCAGTTTGGAAAATGGTACTATCTGCTGCATTTATTTTGTCAATTTTTTCTTTTGCTTTTTTGTCAGCTTCTTCGTTCAATTTGGCTTCGTCTTTCATTTTTTGGATTTCATCATCGCTTAAGCCTGAAGATGCTTCAATTCTAATGCTTTGCTCTTTGCCGGTACCTTTGTCTTTTGCAGAAACACTAAGTATTCCGTTTGCGTCTATATCAAAAGTAACTTCAATTTGAGGTACTCCGCGTGGAGCCGGCGGAATTCCATCTAAATGGAAACGACCAATTGTTTTATTATCGCTTGCCATAGAGCGTTCTCCCTGCAATACATGAATTTCTACAGAAGGCTGGTTATCAGCAGCAGTAGTAAAAGTTTCAGTTTTTTTGCTTGGGATAGTTGTATTAGATTCAATAAGTTTTGTCATTACACGTCCCATTGTTTCAATTCCAAGCGAAAGCGGCGTAACATCTAATAAAAGAACGTCTTTTACTTCTCCTGTCAAAACACCACCTTGAATAGCAGCACCAACAGCAACAACCTCGTCGGCATTAACACCTTTCGATGGAGCTTTTCCGAAAAACTTTTCTACTATATTTTGAATTGCCGGAATACGAGTTGAACCACCAACAAGAATTACCTCGTTTATTTCTGATGCACTTATTCCAGCATCTTTCAAAGCCATGCGGCAAGGCTCTTTCACAGCCTGAATTAGTTCATCTGAAAGCTGCTCGAATTGAGCTCGTGAAAGGGTTTTAACAAGGTGTTTAGGAATTCCATCCACTGGCATTATGTATGGAAGATTTATCTCAGTAGAGCTCGAACTTGAAAGTTCAATTTTAGCTTTTTCGGCGGCTTCTTTCAATCTTTGAAGAGCCATTGGATCTTTTCGTAAGTCAATATTTTCGTCTTTAATGAATTCTTCAGCAAGCCAATCTATAATTACCTGATCGAAATCGTCTCCGCCAAGGTGAGTATCTCCATTGGTCGATTTTACTTCAAAAACTCCTTCGCCTAATTCTAAGATAGAAATATCAAAAGTTCCTCCTCCAAGATCGAAAACAGCAATTTTTAGATCAGTAGTTTTTTTATCCAGTCCGTAAGCTAAAGCTGCGGCAGTTGGTTCGTTAATAATTCTTTTTACTTTTAAACCTGAAATTTCGCCGGCTTCTTTAGTTGCCTGACGCTGCGAATCGCTGAAATATGCCGGAACAGTAATTACAGCTTCTGTAACTTCTTGTCCTAAATAATCTTCGGCAGTTTTTTTCATTTTTTGAAGCACCATTGCCGAAATTTCCTGAGGAGAGAATTTTCTATCATCAATAACTACACGTGGAGTATTATTTTCTCCTTTTGTTACTTTATATGGAACTCGGTTTATTTCTTTCTGAGTGCTATCAAAGGTTTCACCCATAAATCTTTTGATAGAAAAAACTGTTTTCGTCGGATTGGTAATGGCTTGACGTTTTGCAGGATCTCCAACTTTTCGTTCGCCATTTTCTACAAAACCAACAACAGAAGGTGTAGTTCTTTTACCTTCGCTGTTTGGAATAACAACCGGTTCGTTTCCTTCCATTACCGAAACACATGAATTTGTTGTCCCTAAATCGATACCTATTATTTTACTCATTTTTATATATTTAAAACATTAATAATTTTCATTTTTCGATGAGGGCTTTTCAATGATTATGCCATTTGAAATTCATGTCAATTTTATGATAAAATGACATTGGTAGAATTTATTAGACATTTGTTTTGACATTGTTAATGACAAAAAGACAGAATTACTAATTCTTAATTCAAAACTTGTATTTTTGAAAATTTAAATTGAAATATGTCATATACTTACGAATATCCCCGACCGGCACTCACAGTTGACGCAATGATTTTCTCTATAGAAACAAAGCCAAAAAAGATACTTTTGATTAAAAGAAAATTTCCTCCATTTATTGATTCGTGGGCATTACCTGGCGGTTTTGTTGATATAGATGAAACTTTAGAGCAAGCAGTTTTTCGAGAATTGTTAGAAGAAACAGCACTTAAAATGGATAAATTAGCACAGTTTCATACTTTCGGCGATATTGACAGAGACCCTCGACACCGAACTATTTCAGTTGTGTATTATGGTTTTGCATCTGAGGAAAATTCAAAGATTTCGGCTCAGGACGATGCAGTTGAAATTTGCTGGTTCGATTTAGATTTTTTGCCTGAGCTTGCTTTCGATCATTCAAATATTATTCAAATGGCAAAGGCAAAACTATTTTCAGATATGAATTAATTATTCTTAAAGAAAAAATTAAATGGAATAATTATATTGTATTATTGTGGTTAGTATATTTTATTAGAAAATTTAAATATGAAAAATTATAAAATATTGTACTTGATTTTTATTGCTTTGCTTTTGGCTTCGTGTGGAATTCGCAAAGTGCCTTTAAGTCATCATCAAAAATCCCATCATTATAAAAAAACAGTCATCAGAACCCTACATATGAACTATTTGACTTATTTGCCAGTAAATTATTATCAGAGTAATAAAAAATGGCCACTGATTTTTTACTTACACGGTGCAGCTTTGAGGGGAAATAATGCTGAACTTTTGAAACAAAACGGTTTGCCAAAATTGCTTGAAAAGAATGAACTGCCATTTATTGTGGTTTCACCTCAATGTCCGAAAGGGAAATATTGGACGAAAGATATTTTAGTACAATTATTAAAAGAAGTTCAGAAAAATTACAGAGTCGATAAAAGTCGTATCTATCTAACTGGTAACAGTATGGGTGGTTATGCTACATGGACTTTGGCACTTGAATTGCCTAATAAGTTTGCTGCAATAGTGCCCATAAGTGGGGGTGGTTCTACAAAAAAAATTCGGAGGATAAAGGACGTACCTACATGGGTTTTTCATGGTGCAAACGATACGGTTGTTAATATTTCGGAATCGCAGGAAATGGTAGATGCTCTGATGGAATGCGATGGGAATGTGAAATTTTCAGTTTTTCAAAGCAAGGGGCATGATATTATGAATGAGGTGTATAGAAACGAAGATTTGTACAAATGGCTTTTAGAACAGAAACGACAAAATAATAGAGCACGAAAACCTAAAAGATTAAAAACACCCAAATCTCCTCCTTTTAAATAATTGATGGTATGTTAATAAAAGCAAGGTGTTTTGTCTGCTAAAATTTTTTATTGTCGAACAGGGAACCAAAAAAGACATCCGGGTTTTTACTTCATATGAAGTATTTTTTTTCTATACATTTGATTATTTACAAATAGTTGTACAATATAAACTCCTTCAGGAATTTCAGATTTGTCTATGATTTCAAACTTATGGTAACCTACATCCTGTTTTCCGAAACCATAGGTTTTAATTTTAGAACCAAAAATGTTATAGATTTCGATAGAAACTTCAGCAATGTTTGAAATAAAATATTCTATTGATAAAAAATCTTTAAAAGGATTAGGGTATAAGTTCAAAGTGCTGAATAATAGCTCATTATTGTTTGTAATTATTACATTTGTAGGATTTGAAATTGCCCAGCAACCAAATTCATCAGTTACAGCAACTGAGTAGTTCCCGGTAAGTTCTGGTTGAAATATGTAATTGGTTGCACCGGGAATTAAATTTCCATCGAAATACCATTGGTAAGATTGATGGTAGTTGCAATATAATAATTCTCCTTGCGGCAAAATTAAAGGGTTTGGTGAAGAAACAACAATTGTTTCAAAGGCGGTATCCTGAACGGTTTCATTGCTGGCTATCAAACTAATTTCGTAGCTGCCTGTATTGTTAAAAACTCTAAATGTATTTTCTAAAGTGTCAAAAGTTACACCATTTTCTTGCCATAAATATGAATTATTCCCCGAACTGAAATTTGTAAAATATGCTGTGTCATTTTTGCATATTGTTGAATTATCTGTAAAAAATACTGACTGAACCAAAGAAGAATTTCCAGTGGTTGTGAATGTTTCAATATCTGAAGCCCAGAAATTATTCACAGGATCTACTACGGAGATTTGGAAAAAATATGTAATATTTGCGTGCAGATTTGTCAATTCAAATTTATGATGTGCAAAATATATATCTTCATAATCAATAGTATCGCTGAAAACAGAGCTTTCACCCCACAACAATTTTGCTTTCACTACTTCTGGAAATTCTATGCTTGTATTATAGTCGATATGTATATGAATTTCAGAAGAATCAATGAAATTGAAAGAAATTTGTGATAAAGCAATTGAGGTGTCTTTCTGCGGAATTTTTCCATACCTAAATGGATTATAAAGCGGATCGCCCACAATTATTCCTTGCCATTTAAATTTCGGTTCGGCATGATAAGCCGATTCTATAAAATTATACCCCTTAAGAAAATAGTACAAAAAAATATCGGGCTGCGAATGGCCACTAAGGTATGGTTCGCCAATACAGCCGGTTCCACAAGTCAATCCATTTGCGAAAGCTCCAGATAGAAAAGAGCCGCTACCGCTGCGAATATTTGCACCCGAATTTGAATTCAAATCGCAGGCATATGCTCCTGGTAACCAATCCCATACATCATGATAAGTTCCATAGTTATACCACCCTCCATAAAGAATTGCGTTTCTGCCTGAATCGGCTGTAGTACTGTCTGTAAATAAGGCATTTACTTCACCAATTTCTATATCGTTAGGTTCTAACTTATAAGGAACTCCTGCCATTTGATAAAAAAACTTGATGTATGCAGCGTCTTTGTCAAATTCGCCATAGCTTGAAGGAGAATAATGATATCCTGCAATTAATGTACTGTCATCGTAAACTCCATAACGATAATCAACATAAGCGGTTCCTTTATAGTAATCGGAACTTGAATTGAAGCTCATGTATTTATCCCCATAAAGAGTCATATCAATCATATTTTTTTTCATTCTCAAATCAGTGCCTATAAGCCTGGATACTAAATATATATGTGTTCCACTAAGTTGATAATTATGGTTGAAGTTGCCTTGATCAGTAAAATCAGTAGGTGAACTTTCGTAAAAAGGATTTGTGGAATAATATGTTGGGAAATTTGGAGTAGAGAGTGTACCAAGATTATTTAGGCAAGACAAAGCATTGTCGAGCGACCTGGAAGTGTTTGAGCCACTTGGCAAAACCAATTTGTAGGGAATTTTATCTGACAATAAAATATAATAAATGTTAGTATCTCCCAAATTTGCGAGTTTATTTTGGATTGGTATTACCATTTCGTTCCAGAAATTTGCCCATTGGTTAGAATAATAGTAATAGTTTGTGGTGGAAACATAAATCCCAAGAAGATTGGAATCGGGTACATTTCGTTTTTCTTTATAATATAGTGCTAATTCTTTGGAATCGGGTATTCCATTGTTGTTATCGTCTCCATCATTTTCATTGTAAATTAGGAGTAGTTTTGAAGCATCGACATCATGAAAATCAGGAACCTGTTGACCAAAACTTTTCAATGAAACTGAAATTAAAATAATAAATAATATCTGTAACTTTAGATATTGAGGCTTAAATAGTTTTGTTTTCATGGTATTAGTCTTAGGTAAAACAACAGGGCACTATCTCTGAATATATAAAGGATTCCGAAGATTATATTTCCGTAGATATAAATACTTCATTTTTCTTTGTTTTCTCCTTTTAAGTTCGTTGAATTCTTCATACAATTTGGGGTCACGCATC
>JABHKC010000217.1 GCA_018692315.1 Bacteroidota bacterium
AACAGCTAAGATAGCATAAATATCATTAAGCTAAAATTTTAGCTTATAAGATAAGACCCATAATAGCCGCTTTGAAAAACGTTCATTCGTTTTACTGAGAGAGCTGTGCATTATAGTTAGGTTGTTAGTTTTATGTAAGTTTAACATATTTTTAAAAGACCATTTAAGTATTTTCACACTTAAATGGTCTTTTTTATTTTGTATATTCCTAAATTTCAATAAATTTGTATTAATATTATTTAAGTTTATGTATTGAAAGCAACCAAGCTTTTTGGTATTAAGTCTTAAAGAGTGAGTTGAAAAAATGTTTATTTATTGAAATTATTGTTATGAAATTAAGAATTTTTATTTTCGTTTTAGCTGTCATAAGCTTTAAATTATATGCTCAACCCATCACAGTTGATGCCACAACATATACGCCCCAACAATTAGTTCAAAATGTTTTAACATCAGGCTGTCTCTCAGCACAAAATGTTGTATTCACAGGATCTGCTGCAGCTATAGGCTATTTCGATGCAACAGGAACTCCTTTCGATACAATTTTCACCTCAGGAATAATTTTTGCCTCAGGAAATGCAACAAATGCTATTGGGCCTAATTCTTCGGGTGGTATTTCTACAGGTTTGGGAGTTCCGGGCGATACCGATTTAGATGCGCTTATTCCTCAAAGCACACAAGATGCTTCAGTAATCGAATTTGATTTTGTACCTTCCGCAGATACATTAGAATTTCGCTATGTTTTTGGATCCGATGAATATCCGGAATATGTAAACAGTAGCTTTAACGATGTCTTTGCATTTTTCTTATCAGGACCAAATCCAGCAGGAGGCTCATACACGAACGAAAACATTGCAATTATTCCCGGAACAACAACAGCAGTCTCCATTAATAATGTAAATAATGGCTCGAACTCACCTCCAACAGGACCTTGCACAAACTGTGAATACTATTTCGACAACTTAAATGTAACTAATGCAGCTATCGAATATGATGGATATACAGTAGCTTTAACAGCAACAGCAATTGTTACTCCCTGTCAAACTTATCATATTAAGTTAGCTGTGGCTGATGCTGGTGATTCTGCATTAGATTCAGGAGTTTTCCTCGAAGCTGGAAGTTTTTCGTCAGGTTCTTCTGTTTCCATTCAAAATGTCAGTAACGTTGGTACGTTAAATGATATGTATGAAGGATGTACGAATTTTTACATTTTCTCTAGAAATGATTCTCTAAGTATCGCCGATCCTGTAATGATACTTTTGCAATATGCTGGAACAGCTACAATGGGCTCAGACATTACAATGTTTCCTGACACTTTTTGGATTCCGTCAGGACAAATGAGCGACACAATTTTCTATGATGCGTTCAACGATGGCATTCAGGAACCTGTCGAGACTTTCATCATTGAAATTCTTGCCGGTTGCCCTTGCAATCCTAGCACATCGGCAGATACTATAACAATTTATGATTTCACTGAATTTAAAGCAGGAATTGCAAACACTGACTCTATGTTTTGCGGTATAACCGCTCCTTCATCATATACCATTCAGGCAGAGTGTGTTAGTCATCCATCGTGGTTTGTTACATTTCTATGGAATACTGGCGAAACTACCACAGATATTACTGTAACTCCACCTCCAACAGGCACATCGGATGTTTATTGGGTTGAGGTTTCGGATTTATGTGGTAATAGTATAATTGACAGTATAACAATTGGAGTTTCCACTCTATCTGGAATTGATATAAGTTCTCAAGATGCTTTGTGTTACAATGCCTGCAACGGACAAGTTGAAGTAACAGCACTGGGAGCTACCCAACAAGTTACTTATTTATGGTCAGAACCTACAATTAATTCTCCTTATTCAGGATTGGTTTATACATTATGTGCCGATTCGTATAGCGTAACCATCACAGATGCTTCTCAGTGTTCATTTGTAGGATATTTTGCAATTGACCATCCGCTAATTGCTTTAGACCCAAATTCAGGGATTACAAATACAAATACTGTTTTTTGTGAAAATCCCGGAACTATTACTTTAGAAACATCTACAAATTTATCAGACGTAAATTATCTGTGGAGTTCAGGAAATACTACACCAACAATATCATTTCCAGCTTCATTAGGAAATTCGGTTTTTTGGGTTGACATTTCCGATTTTTGTGGACTTACATATAGAGACAGCATTGTTGTAGGAGTATCAGATTTTCAAGGTTTGGTGCTTTCCACTGATACAGTTTCATGTTACGGTTCTTGCGATGGCTCGGTAAACGTCCTCGGATTGGCTGGGATTAGCCCTTTTCAATATAATTGGCCTACGGGAATTGGGAACCCAAACTCAGGCAACATTTTAGATTTATGCACAGGTTTTTACGGAGTAACTGTTACTGATGATGTTGGTTGTAGCTACGATACAACTTTTAATATTACTGGTCCTGAAGATTTTTCCCTTTGCGGAATATCAACAAATTACGAATTTTGTGGAACTTCAGCCCCACCCTCCTTAATTTTAGAGACATATGTAAATACAGGTTTAGTTACTTATTTGTGGAACACCGGCGATAATGGTTCTTCAATCGCAATTGTTCCTCAATCAGGTGATGTATATTGGGTTCAGATAACCGATATTTGTGGAAATATAATAACTGATACAGCAAGAATTGCAATATCAGACTTTTCTGGAATGAATTTAAGCTATGCAGATGTACTATGCTATGCAACATGTACTGGGCAAGTTGATGCCACTCCTCAAAATGGAACTCCACCGTTTAGATTTACCTGGTATCCTTCAAATATTGGTACACAGACTTCAGGCGTAATTACAGATTTATGTCCCGGGAATTATATGGTTACAATTATAGATGATTTAGGATGTAATTTCGATAGCACTTTTATTATTGGAGAACCTGATGAATTACTTATTTCCTTAAATGCAATAAATGCAAGTTCTACAGCCTGCACAGGAGCAGCAACTGCAATCGTTGATGGCGGAGTTCCTCCTTATTCATATTTGTGGAACGATGCTCAAAATCAAACAACATACAATGCTCAAGACCTTTGCGCCGGAACCTATACTGTTTCTGTGAAAGATGCTAACGAATGTATAATTATCGACAGTGTTGAAATAAGCGGCTTTGTAGCAATCTCTGAAATATCGAATCAAAACCAAGTTCTGATTTATCCTAATCCAAATCACAATGGTAATTTTTATATTGAATTTGATAACCCATTTTCAAACTATTCATTGAAAATTTTTGATATTACCGGTAAGGAAATTAGGTTTAAATATTCGTTAAATAAAAATATTGTCAAAATAGAAAACATTCCGGTTGGAATAAATCTTTTACAGATAACTATCAACAATAATGAAATAGTAAGGAAAAAATTAGTTGTTCTGAAATAGAAAACCGAAACACTAATTGGGAGTCTCAAAAAAAACGCCAACAAAAATTATGCTTTTGTTGGCGTTTTCTTTTTGAGATTAATTTGTCTTGTCCTCCCTAATAATATCATAGTAGTTCAATAACAAAATGATATCCATATTTTTTCTAAGATTTAACTTATTGATTTTGATAAATTCTTCCAACAATTCATTTTTATCTGATAACAAATTAAGGATTTCGTTTTTATTTCTTTTAGCGATAATAGCTGGATTTTCTCCAATTTTGATATAATATTTTTTAATAACATTTTGAGAAGCCTCATAGCCAAAAGCTCCTTTCCTTCCTGGCGTTCTTTTTACTGTATATCTTAAAAGTAACTTAACATTTCCCTCTGACAATAGCTCAAAATATCCACTTCTTATTTCATCGTCCTCTTCAAAAGAAGAATAAAAATACACTTTTTTGTCGCAATAAATCCTCCCTACTTTTTCAGGATTTAGATCTGCCCGCATTTCAAATTTATCGCTACTTACATTATATTTAAAATAAACATTTGACACAATTTGATTTTCGGCAGTTTGCAAACTTCCAACCTTCCATTCGTCGTCTAAATATTTAATTCCCGATTCGTCGCTTTTAATATTTGGATTCGATTGAACAAGAATGGTAGATCGGCCAGTATTAACATAATGACTTTGTTGCTGAGCTAAAACAAAAAATCCATTAATTATCAGTAAAATAGAAACTAAATATCGCATAATTTTTTAATATTAATTTTACAAAAATAATTATTTCCTTTGAAGTTTTTTGTTGAAAAGTATAAATATATCAATAAATGAAATTATTAAAATATTACAATATTATAATATTATAGTCGTTAAACAGAAATTATTTTGAAAAGTGTAAATTATATGAATTTGTCCAAAAGCCTACAATTATTATATTTGTTTTTTGTTGTTTTTTTCACAGTTTCATGTGAATTAATAAATCCTGCCGAAGAAATACCTTCATATATTTATGTCGATGAATTTACTCTTTCGACGAATCTGCTTGAAGAAGGAGAAAACACTCACAATATTAACGATGTATGGATTTATATAGAAGGAGAGTTTATCGGTATTTTCGAGCTTCCTGCCGAAATTCCTGTGCTTGCAAGCGGCGAGAATGAAATTTTATTGTATCCCGGAATTAAAGTTAATGGAATTGCAGCCAGTAGAGATAAATATCCATTTTATTCTAATTACACAACAAGCGAAACTTTAAGCCCATACGAATCCGACGAAGATATCCTTAAGCTTAGCCCGAATGTACAATATTTAAGTGAAACTGTTTTTGAATGGATAGAAAATTTTGAAGATGCAGGATTAACTTTAGACACCACATACAATAGCACTACAAAAATTCAAATTAAAAATGAATCTGGAAATAATTTTGGGTTTATTAGTCTTGATGATAGTCATATAGATTTTGAATGTATTTCTAATGATGCTTTCGTTCTTCCGCAAAACAATACGCCAGTATATCTTGAATTGGATTATAAAAATAACTTGAATTTTCAGATCGGTTTAATTATTTCAAATCCCTCAAGTACAGATATACAACCGGTAATCAGCCTAAATCCTATCGAAAATTGGAATAAAATATATATAGACCTTACATATTTTGTTGTGCAGAACATAAATGCATCAAGTTTCATAATATTTATTGCGGCCTCGAAAACAGACGAAATTGATACAGCTGAAATCTACATTGACAATCTAAAACTAATTCATTTTTAATGAACAAACCTTTACACATTTCAAAATACCTCATTTCAGATATACTTTCAGCCTCAGCGGTTTGGACGTTGTTTTATATTTTCAGAAAACAATGGGTAGAACCATTAAAATTTGGATATGATATTCCTGTTGAATTTGGTACAAGATATCAACTCGGATTAGTTACAATACCAATATTTTGGGTGTTAATCTATTATCTTGTAGGTTATTATAAAGACATATATAGAAAATCTCGACTAAAAGAACTTGGGCAAACTCTTTTTGTTTCAATTGTTGGAGTAACCATAATATTTTTTGTTTCTATTCTCGACGATACTGTTGAATCTTACAAAAATTATTATTTTTCATTTTCTGTATTGCTATCACTTCATTTCGTTCTGACTTACCTACCAAGATTATGGATAACTACCAGAACAGTTCATAGAATCCAAAACGGAAAAATTTCATTTTCGACAATATTGATTGGCAGCAATACAAAAGCCCTCCAACTTTACGAAGATTTTTTGTCTAAACCAAAATCTGGCGGTAACAAATTTGTTGGATTCATAAATGTACTCGACAAAAAAAACTATCTCTTATCTAAATTCCTACCAAGAGTCGGAGAATTGAAAGATTTACTGAATATTATTAAAGAAAAGCAAATAAATGAAGTAATCATTGCAATAGAATCGTCAGAACATGATGAAATTGGAAGAATAATAAACAAACTTCAGGAAACAGATGTTACAATAAAAGTAATTCCGGACATGTATGATATTTTGACCGGCAAAGTCAGAATGTCTTCGCTGTATGGAGTTCCATTAATCCAAATTACTCACAGTTTAATGCCTGTTTGGGAAGAAAATCTAAAAAGAGTTTCAGATGTAATAATTGCAATTTTTGCTTTAATTATACTGGCTCCTGTATTTATTTTTCTAATTTTCGGAGTAAAATTTTCATCAAAAGGCCCAATTATATATTCACACGAACGAATTGGAAGATACGGTAAACCATTCATTATATACAAATTTCGCTCTATGTTTATAGACGCAGAAAAAAACGGGCCAAGCCTTTCAAGTAAGAATGATTCACGAATTACGAAGTTTGGAAAATTTATGAGGAAATTTCGATTAGACGAATTTCCACAATTTTTTAATGTTTTGATTGGCGATATGTCTTTGGTAGGTCCTCGGCCCGAACGCCTTTTCTTCATTGAACAAATAATAAATAAAGCACCTCATTATGCACATCTACAAAAAGTTAGACCCGGAATTACTTCTTGGGGACAAGTAAAATTTGGCTATGCCGAAAATGTGGAAGAAATGATAATTCGCCTAAAATACGATATTATTTACATCGAAAATATGTCGATTTATGTCGATATAAAAATTCTGATATACACAATAAGGACAATTCTGGAAGCCAGAGGAAAATAAATTGCCTTTTTATAGATTATATTTCGATTCAAAAACAGAAATTCGCACGAAGAAAAAGCCTACTTTTGCAGAAATACTATTTATTGAAAAAATGAAACATTTGATTGCTCCCTCTTTTCTTTCAGCAAATTTCGGAAACTTAGATAATGATATCGAAATGATAAATAACAGTCAGGCAGACTGGTTTCATCTTGATATAATGGATGGCGAATTTGTGCCAAATATTTCCTTCGGTTTTCCGGTGATTGAATATGTTAAACAAAAAGCCACAAAACCTCTCGATGTTCATCTGATGATTGTGAAACCGGAAAAATTCATAAAAAGATTTTCTGAATCGGGAGCAGATATCCTCACAGTTCATTTAGAAGCCTGCACACATTTGCATCGCACAATTCAGGAAATAAAAAAACATAATATGAAAGCTGGGGTTTCAATCAATCCACATTCGCCGGTACATTTGCTCGAAGATATTATTTGTGAACTTGATTTGGTTTTAATAATGTCAGTTAATCCTGGCTTTGGTGGGCAAAAATTCATAGAAAATACCTACAAAAAAGTAAGTCAACTGAAACAATTAATTAAAAAAACCAATTCATCAGCTTTAATTGAAATTGATGGCGGAGTGGACAATTCCAATGCAAAAAAATTGATAGAATTTGGAGCAAATGTTTTAGTAGCAGGTTCGTATATTTTCAATTCTAAAAATCCTGATTTAACAATTTCAGAAATGAAAAAATAAAGCCCTTTCGTTTTTTTTTATACTTTTGCCTCACTAACTAAAACATTGAGAAATGAGAACAAAAGTATTAATAGCATTACTAATTTTAACTTCCATATATAAGCTAAGCTATTCTAAAGAAGTAAATATTAGTATTGCAAAAAAAGTAGCAGAGAATATATTCTATGAACGATTTCCTTCTTCGATCAACAAGTTAAGCCATAAAATAATAGCTGCCGAATACACCGAATTTGAAAGCACAATTCCTCTTTACTATATTTTTGATATTTCCAACGAAAATGGATTCATTATTATTTCTGCGGACGATTATGTTCAGCCAATTTTAGGATATTCTTTCGAAGGAAATTTTGACTTTTCAAAAAATAGTATGCCACCGGCGCTAATTGATTTTCTTGAAAACTACAAGAGCCAAATCCTTTATGTTAAATCAAATAAAATATTGCCTGATGGTAAAATAAAAGCAGAATGGGCTTTTTATAAAACTACTTTCGATAACAATTTCAAAAATACTAAAAGTGTATCGCCTCTTGTGTCAACAAACTGGGACCAAGATTGTTATTATAATGCCGATTGCCCTATAGACGCAAATGCACCTTGGTATCTTTGCGGACGTGTCTATGTTGGCTGTGTAGCTACGGCTATGGGCCAAATTATGAAATACCACGACTATCCACAAAACGGAGCAGGTTCGCATACATATAATGCTGGAACTTATGGCAGTCTGACATCGAATTTTGGCAACGCTACATACAATTGGGGAAATATGCCAAATATTGTCAATAGCTCAAATTCCGATGTTGCTCAATTGCTGTATCATTGTGCCGTGTCGGTAGATATGGATTTTGGAATTGATGGCTCCGGTGCATATACAAGTGATGCAAGGAACTCACTTGTAAATTATTTTAATTATTCAAGTTCGGCTGACATGAAAAACAAAAATCAATATACTACTAATCAATGGATTAATTTGCTAAAAGACCAATTAGACAATTCAAAACCCATGCTTTATAGAGGGGATGGACCTTCAGGGGGACATGCTTTTGTTTGCGATGGATATAATGGAAGCAATTATTTTCATTTTAACTGGGGATGGAGTGGTTCATACGACGGTTATTTTAGTGTATCAAATTTGAATCCAGGCACCTCAACTTTCAACCAAAACCATGGTGCTGTTATAGATATTACACCAGCTGCAACAATTCCAGTAGCAGATTTTGAGGCAGATGTAACTACAATATTGGTTGGAGAATCGGTAAACTTTTACGATTTATCGTACGGAGTTCCATCATCATTTACATGGATATTTAGTGGAGGAATTCCGAATAGCTCAAGCTTACCAAATCCCGGAAATATTGTATATAATACTATTGGAAATTACAATGTTAGCTTGACAGCAACTAACTATTTAGGAACAGACACAGAAACTAAAGTTGAATATATTCATGTTGTTGCAGGTTTTCCAGACCTTGTAGTTCAGAGTTTTTCAATTTCGCCTCAGGTAATTCCACCAGATTCGTCAATAGTTTCAACAGGTGCAATTTTTAATATGTCAAGTTATATTGCACCTCAAAGTGTGCTAAACTATTATATTTCGCTTGATACAAACTTCAATCCTATAGTAGATTTTCACTTTCATAGCGAAAATGTCCCACAACTGTCAGCCTTTTCTTATTTCCCATTTACACACACAGTACCAATGCCTTACTTGTCAACCATGGGTACATATTATATGTTTTGTGTAATCGATGGTGATAATTATGTTGTTGAAACAAACGACGACAATAACGAATTTTTTCAAGCTGTAACTGTAGCTTTGCCAGATTTGGTTATTCAAAATTCCGAACTTGATCCTGTTGAAGTAATTCCGGGCGAAGAAATAATTGCAAGTTGTACTTTCAAAAATGTAGGCAATAGTACTGCCGAGGCAAATAACATTAAGTTTTTCCTTTCGGAGAATAGTATCTACGAAAGTTTCGATATATTGATTGGGACTGAAAATGTCGATTCTATTCAAGCTCAGGAAGAGATTATAATAAATAAATCACTGATAATTCCACAAAATACAGCTATTGGAAATTGGAAAATAATTTTTTATGCTGATCATGATGAAGCGGTTTACGAAAGTAATGAATCAAATAATTATTCCTTCGTACAATTTACTGTAGAGCCTCCATTACCCGATTTGCAAATTATTAATCCAAACTCAAGCTCAGATACAATTTTTGCTGGAGAAACAATTGAACTTAGCTTTGACTTGATAAACTCCGGTACAATTTTATCGGAATCAAGTTTAATAAAATATTATTTATCGGAAGATAGCATAATTGATTCTGGAACAGATGTTTTTCTTGCATCCCAAACTGTAGATTCAATTTCAATCGGAAATACAATTCTGGTTGATACCTCAGTTATGATACCCGGTAATATGGACATAGGAAGTTGGGTAATAATTTTACTTGCTGATGCTACCGAACAAATTCAGGAAGAAAACGAAGATAATAATACCCAGTTTCTCGAAATAGAAATTGTGTCATCATTTCCTGATTTATCAGTTCAGAACATTTTTGTAAGTAGCTCTAACATTCCGGCAGGTTCTGATGTTTCCGTCAATTGCGAAATTCTAAACTCTGGCTTTAATTTTGCCGAAGCCTCTATTCTAAAATACTATCTTTCAAAAACCGAAACATTAGATTCCGACTCTATCTTACTTAGCTCAGACGAAGTTTTTAGTTTGGTTAGCACAGCCACAAGCTACGAATCTGCAGAAATTCACATTCCATATTCGACCCAGCCAGACGACTATTTCCTATTATTTTATGCCGATGCAAATTATCAAATCTTAGAATCTAACGAAAATAATAATATCGAATCATATCAAATAACTGTGGAGGAGGCAAGTACGATTCTATTCCATGAAAATGAAAATATCAGTTGTTTCCCAAATCCTTCGAACGGAATTTTTGAAATTGAACTAAAATCAGGAAGTAATTTTGAAATTGAAGTTTCAGACATAATTGGGAACTCTATATTTAGAAAAAGCATTATAGATGATTCAAATTCGAATACAAAAATTGATATTTCTAATAAATCGAAAGGGATTTATCTACTGTCTGTAAAATCTGAGAACTTTCATATTGTTCAGAAAATTATCATTCATTAAATTGATTATCAACATAATATAATTATAAAAAGCCCAGCAATTATGGGCTTTTTGTGTTATTATTAATGGCCATTTATAGCTTCAATTCAACAAATATTGAAAGCTAAATGTTTGGGGAAATATAAAAGTTGTGGTTGTCTGAATAAAAAGCAAAAAGCTGGAATAGCTACTTCTTAATAATATGCTCAATATCTTCAATATTTTGCTTAAATTCTTTATCAATATCCATTAGATTTTTTACTGTCCTTGAAGCATGTAGAACAGTGGCATGATCTTTCTGACCAATTTCACGACCAATTTTCGATAAAGAATTATTTGTGCAATTTTTTGCAAAATACATGGCAATTTGTCGTGCCTGAACAATTTCTCTTTTTCGTGTTTTAGAAAGCAATTCTTTTACAGGAATATCGAAAAAATTACTGACAACTTTGATTATAAAAGGATTATCAATTTCTTTTTGATTGCTTTTCACCAATTCGCTTACAATTTTTCTTGCCAGATCAATAGTAATTTTCTTTTTGGTAAGAGTAGATTGAGCCAAAAGGGTAATCAAAACACCTTCAAGGTCTCTGATATTGTTTGTGATATTCGATGCTAAAAAATCTAAAATCTTACTGTCAAGTTCAATTCCATTTGTATAAATCTTTCTTTTTAAGATTTCAAGTCGTGTTTCGTAATGCGGAAAATCAAGTTTTGCAGTAAGTCCCCACCTAAAACGCGAAATTAATCTGTTTTCGATTCCTGAAAGGCTCGATAGTGGCTTGTCTGAAGTGAAAATTATTTGCTTTTTATTTTGATGGAGATGATTAAAAATCTGAAAAAATATTTCCTGCGATTTTTCTTTTCCACTAAACTCATGAATATCGTCAATTATTAAAACATCTAAAGCCTGATAAAAATTTATGAAATCGTTGATATTTTTATTTCTAATTGATTCAACAAACTGAGTCATGAATTTGTTTGAACTCACATATAAAACAACGTAATCGGGAAATTTGCTGACAATCTCATTTCCTATTGCATTCACTAAATGAGTTTTTCCTAAGCCAGAGCCACCATAAATTAAAAGCGGATTGAATATAGTTTTTAATGGATTTTGCGAAATATCAATTCCTGCTGTGCGAGCCAATTTATTGCATTCTCCTTCAATAAAATTACTGAAAGTGAAATCTTCATTTAGTTGAGAATCAATATGTAATCGTTTGATTCCGGGAACCACAAACGGATTAGGAATAAGTCTGTTTTCTTGCGAGGAAATAAACTTGTCTTGATTACTTTTTAAAGTATAATTATTTTTCGATGGAAAAGTATTCGTCAATGGTTTTCTGTCTGAATGCTGATTGTTTTCAATAATTACATTGTATTCCAATTTGGCATCTTTTCCAATTTCCTTTTTTAATATTTTTCCTAGAATATCAATAAATTGTTCTTCTAAATATTCGTAAAAAAACGGACTTGGAACTTGAATTGTAAGAATACTACCTTCAAGTCTAAGCGGAACAATAGGTTCAAACCATGTTTTGAAACTAACAGTAGGCAAGTTGTCTCTCAAAATTTGAAGACAATTATTCCATATTTTTATATGATTATTGCTCATTTATTTATAATCAGCGTTTTAGCTTACTGTTAATATCCATTTTTTCTATTGGCAAATATTATATTAAAAAAATTAAAAAAAAAACATGTTTGCTCTTGACTTTTAAATAAAATGTATATTAATTTTAGTATCAACGAAATAAAAAATTACTTTTTTTTAATTTTTTTTTATGTATCACATTATCAAGATAGTAAACTATATGGCTGCTATTCAGCTATTTAAATAACACATATGATTTTCATGTCTATTTATCTATATATTCTTTTCTATTTTTTATATAGTTTCATTTCAAATATTTAGATTCTAATTTTCTCAAGACAATAATTATTTCTCATCTCCAAACCAAGCTTTTTTTCAAATAAGATAAAAATACACTTATCAGAATTTAGCAAACGAAAATATAAATTTCCAGAAACAAACGAATCAAAACAAAAAATGAAATATATCTAATACGTAGTAATTGCAAAAATACTGTACACATACTATCAAATATTGAAAAATGTAAAAATCCATACATTATTACATTAAATTAAAAAAAAATTGTAATTTTAGGTTTTGTTTAATTTAACATAGATTTACTATGAAAAATATTTACTTCATTTCTATATTTTTTTTCATTAATATTAATCTTTTTTCTCAGCAATTGTATATCAATGAAATAATGTCTTCGAACGATACTACAATTGGTGACTTTGATGGCGACTATACCGACTGGATTGAAATTTATAACAATACTCCTGACTCTATAAATCTGGCTGGATATTTCCTGTCTGACGACACAACAAACTATTTTCAATGGAGTTTTCCAAATGTTTCGATTCAAGCATACGATTTTTTAATAATTTGGGCAACACTAAAAGATACTGTTTATCCAAATTTAGAATTGCATACAAATTTTAAAATTAGTGCATTGGGCGAAACTATTAGCTTATACTCACCTGATAGTAGCGTTCTCGTAGATCAAATAATTCTTGGACCATTAGATACAGATTATTCCTATGGGCGTCAACCAGATGGAGGTACAAATTTAGTAATTTATATTGAACCCTCTCCAGGCTATCCGAATGCAACTACCGGCTTCATTGGCTACATCGATCCTCCGACTTTCTCACAAATAGCAGGCTTTTATACCGATTCTTTCTATCTATTTCTAAGTTCACAAAATTCTTTGGATTCCATTTATTATACTCTTGATGGCTCAGAACCTACAATCAATTCAAATATTTTTTCCGATTCTATTCTTGTTTCAAGCAGAATAGGAGAACCAAATGGCATTTCAGAGATTCAGACAGCCACTGATTTAGGAATAATTTTCGACTATTGGAGTCCACCGGATGGAGAAGTTTTCAAAATAAATGTAGTAAGAGCAAGAGTAATAAAAAGCGGATATTTGCCCAGCGATGTTATAACCAAATCATATCTGGTAGATACAAATATGTTCAACCGATATACATTTCCAATCATTTCATTAAATACTGACTCTGTCAATCTTTTTGACGATACAGTTGGAATATACGTGCCAGGAGCAAGTTTTGACGGAGTAGATCATCATACATGCAATTTTTCTCAAAGTGGGAGAGATTGGGAAAAAAGAACTCATATTGAATTTTTTGAACAAAATGGTGAACTTTCACTCGATCAGGATATTGGAATCAGAATTGCAGGAAACGCATCAAGAACATTAAATGTAAAATCTTTGCGACTGTATGCCAGAGATGATTATGGAGATCCAGATTTTAATTATCAATTTTTCACTACAAAAGATCAGGACAACTGGAATCGTATAACCCTTAGAACAGCTGGAAATGATTGTCATAATGCATATATGAGAGATGGATTTCATCATTATATGCTCAAAGATCTTGATGTTGATTTAATGCAATACCGTCCTATAATTTTATTTATAAATGGCGAATATTGGGGTATCCATAATATTCGAGACAGATATAGCACAGAGTATATTTTTGATAATTGGGGAGTAGAAGAAGATAGCCTTGACTTTTTAGAAATTAACTCCGAAATAATTAGTGGAGATGTCATTCATTATAACAATATGAATGATTTTTTGGATAACAATGATATGAGCGATTCAGCAAACTATGCATACATAAAAACTCAAATTAATGTAGAAAACTTTATAGACTACATATCAGGAAACCTTATTATTTGTAATACCGACTGGCCTTATAATAATATCAGATATTGGAGAAAACGAACCAATTCTTACAAACCAGATGCTCAACCAGGTCACGATGGACGATGGAGATGGATGGTTTATGATACAGATTATGGATTTGCACGAATTCAACCATCTTCTTATAATCAAATAGCAAATGTACTAACAAGTAGTGGATATTCTACAGGTATTATGAGACGCTTGATTGGGAACAGCGAGTATCCTGGCAACCAAGAATTTAGAGAAGACCTGCTTAACAAAATATGCGACGAACTAAACACAAGTTTTGATACTACCTATACTTTGAGTGTTATTGATTCTTTTAAAAATCGTCTTGTTCCCGAAATGGAAGAGCACATTGACCGATGGAACAAACCGGGAAATTATAATTGGTGGGCAAATACTCAAATAGAAACCAATATGAAAAACTTTGCAAGAGAACGTCCCGACTACCTTAGAGGTCATTTAAGAAGTCAGTTTGGCATTAGCCAAGATGCAAAACTTACTTTAAATGTATCTAATATAAATGCAGGTGTTATTAAAATAAACAGTAAAATTATTGAGCATTCAACAGCAGGTGTTCCAGAGCAAACATATCCTTGGCAAGGAATATATTTTCCCGGAATACCCTTTACTCTCACAGCAATGAAGAATCCAGGATACAATTTTGTATGCTGGAGCACGGGCGACTCTTGTGTTACTATAAATGTTGTTCTATCATCGGATAGCACAATTACTGCAATATTCGAAATAGATTCTACAACAATTTCAGGATTATATATCAATGAATTTCTCGCTGTAAACCTAAGCGATACTGTTGATGAGTTTGGAGGAACCGAAGACTGGATTGAACTTTACAACAATGGTATCGACACAATAGATATTCAACGACTATTTTTTACCGACAGCCTCAACAAGCCTGCAATGTGGCAAATCCCTGAAAGAAACACCGATTCAACAATTATTCCACCGGGCGAATACTTATTGCTTTGGGCTGACAATTCTCCTGAAAAAGGTGTTTTACATCTTGGATTCAGATTAGATGGATTTGGGGAACAAATTGGAATTGCAAAAATTATAGGAACTGATACTATAATTATTGACACCCTCACATATAATTTACAAACAAACAATATTTCATTCGGCAGATTTCCTGATGCTTCAAACACTCTGAAGTATTTTGAAAATACAACACCTTTTGAAGCAAACCAATATGCAATATCGCCACCTGAAAACACAGAAGGATTAATGATTAATGAAATATTGCCAGACAACGACAACGGAATATACGATAATTACGGCGAACGCGAAGATTGGATAGAACTCTATAACAACGGTAGCCAACCAATTGATATTGGAGGCCTATTTTTAACAGACGACTTCTCCGATCCATTTAAGTTTCAGATGTCGAAAAATTATCCAGAACTAACAATAATCCATCCGGGCGATTTCTTACTACTTTGGGCAGATAATGATACTGAACAAGGCATTTTTCATTTGAATTTTAAACTAAGTAAAAATGGAGAAGAATTTGCAATCATACAGTTCGATGAAGGCAATTTGAATTTCTTAGATTCAAAAGTTTACAACCAATTAGCTCCAGATATCTCTTACGGAAGATATACCGATGGATCGAATAGCTGGGAAGAATTTACAACAACAACTCCCGGCTACCCAAATATGTCAGACACAATGACCACAACATCTCCATCATTATTTCGCCGGCTTGACATAAACGAAATAATGACAATAAATCTATCAGACTCTACCGACAATTACAATGAATATGATGATTGGATTGAGATTTTTAACGATGGAATACTACCATTAGATCTTGGCGGACTTTATATATCGAACAATCGTGAAAATCTGACAATGTATAAAATTCAAGACACATATCCCGACTCTACAACAATTCCGGCAGGTGGTTTTAAGGTATTGTGGGCTGACAACCAAACCCAACAGGGAGTTTTGCATTTAAATATCAATGTTAGTGAAAATGGAGGCGATCTCTACTTAGTTCAAATTTATCAAACCGATACCTTAGTTATAGACTCGTTCAGCTATGGAATTCAAATGCCCGATATGTCCTACGGCAGGTATCCTGATGGAAGCTACAATCTTGAGATTTTTTCTATTACAACTTTCATGGCACCAAACATTACAAGCTTAGTGCAAGGGACTCAGACAATTGAGCTTCCACAAAATTGGAGTATTATGTCATCATTCATCGATCCTGATTATCCAAATTTCCATCAGGTTTTTATCAATATTTTCGAAAATGTAATAATTGTTAAAAATGATATAGGCTCAATATACTATCCATCATGGGCAATAAATAATATCACCGACATGGAAATTGGTGAAGGATATTATGTAAAAATGATGAGTGCAGAAACTCTCGAAATAGAAGGGAAGGTAATTATTCCGGAATTAACTCCATTAGATTTGCCTCAAGGCTGGAGCCTGATTGGATACATTCGTCAATCTTTTGCCCCGATTGGTCAAATGCTAAACAGCATTTCCGGAAGTTTAATTTTAGTGAAAAATGAAGCCGGATTTGTTTATTGGCCAGCCTACTCAATAGACGAATTAGGAAATTTGTATCCCGGCAAAGGATACTTAATTAAATTGACAAATGGCGACATACTAACATACCCTAGCAATAATACAAATTAGCAATGATAACTTGTTGGAATAACAAGAACTCTTTTTATTTTGAGTGCTTGTAGGTGCAAAAATATTAGTAAATTTGCATTTATGAATAACAGTTTCATTTTATACTTTAATAATTAATTCTTGAAAATAAAATAACATTAGAGTAGTAAAAAATAAAATAGAAATCTAAAAAAAAATTATGAAAAAATTTATTGTGCTAATTTCAATTTGTTTTGTTTACACAACCAATTATTCTCAACAATTGTACATAAATGAGATTATGCCGTCAAATGATACAACAGTTGCAGATTTTAATGGGAATTTTTCCGATTGGATTGAATTATTTAA
The DNA here is from genome assembly GCA_018692315.1 of Bacteroidota bacterium. Taxonomy (NCBI): domain Bacteria; kingdom Pseudomonadati; phylum Bacteroidota; species Bacteroidota bacterium. The sequence continues at coordinate 17,250 of JABHKC010000217.1, forward strand.
TTCATCAGCCTCAGCAATAAATTTGCAAGGCTATTTTCTTACTGACAACGAAAATGATTCTACAAAATGGGTTTTCCCAAATATTATGATTGATGCAAATAGCTTCCTGATAATTTGGGCCTCATTAAACGATACTGTTTATCCTAATGGAGAAATACATACGAACTTCAAATTGAGTTCCTCAGGCGAAGTTTTATCTTTATACTCTCCCTTAGACACAAGCTTGATAGATCAATTCGATTCAATCAGTATTGCAAACAATTATTCCTACGGAAGATTTCCTGATGGAGCTAATGATTTATACCATTTTTCTGTATCATCATTCAATTTGCCAAACGACACAAGTTCTGGTTATCTACCAGTATTTAATAGCAATTTGCTAATAAACGAATTTATAACAGCCAACGACTCAATTTTGACTGATAATTTTGGTGAATACGACGATTGGATTGAAATCTATAATCCTAGTAATGACACCATTAACATGAGTGGATATTTCCTAACAGACGACCTTAACAATCCCTCAAAATGGCAAATTCCAAATACCGATTCTGTATCAACTACAATTCTTCCTGGAGGATTTTTACTATTTTGGGCAGATAATGAAACTTCGCAAGGAATTATGCACACTAATTTCAAATTAAGCTCAGGTGGCGAACAAATTGGAATTTCACAATTCATCAACGGTGAATATATTTTTTCAGATACCATAACCTTTGGAATACAATTAACAGATATTTCATTTGGAAGAATTCCTGATGGTAGTCAAACTTTCCAAAATTTTCAAAATCCTACGCCAGGCACAAGCAATAATAGTGCCCCTATAATTGAAATTTTAAATCCCCCTGTATTTTCTCATGATGCTGGTCTTTATTTAGACTCTTTCTATTTAAAGCTTAGCTCCATAAATCCTGACGACACAATATATATTACCAGAGATGGATCTGTTCCTGATGAGAACTCCGAGATGGTTACCGACTCAATTCTTATAAAATCCCGCATTGGTGAACTATTTTCAATTGCAGGAATAAGAACTACATTCACAGAATCTTATCAGGGATTCAATTCATGGCATTTGCCCGATGAAGCTGATGTTTTCAAAATCAGTACAATTAGAGCAATTTGCAAAAAAAATGGTGCTATTTCAAGCAAAATAATAACAAAATCCTTTCTTGTAGATCAAGATATTCATAACAAATATTCAATTCCCATTTTTTCTTTAGTTACTGATTCTTTGAATCTTTATGACTCCACTATAGGCATATATATACCAGGTGCCAACTATGACCCTACTTATTCTAGTACATATGCATGGACTACAGCAAATTATTCCCAATCAGGTATTGAGTGGGAACGTCCAATTCATGTTGAATTTTTTAATGAAAGTGGAGTAAAGGATTTTTCATTTGATGGAGGTGTTAGAATTCAAGGACACTTAACCAGAACCATGAATATTAAATCGCTTCGAATTTACTTGCGTTCAGAATATGGATTAAGCCAACTCAATTATCAATTATTTCCAGATTATGAAGTAGGTGTTTTCAAACGATTTCTTTTAAGAAACTCAGGAAATGATTGTCAATATTTATATTTTAGAGATGCATTTATGCAAAGCATTGTCCCGGAAGAACATTCTATAACTCAATCATACAGACCTTCAATAGTGTTTCTTAATGGCGAATTTTGGGGTATTCACAACATTAGAGAACGATTTGACAAATACTTTTTCGAAACCAAATACAATATTCCTGAAGATAGTTTAGACTTACTTGAATTAGATGCTGTACCAATAGAAGGAGATGAAAATGACTGGGATCTACTTGATGAATTTGTCGATGATATGGATATGACAGATTCAAGCAACTATGCTTATGTAAAAACGAAAATTGATGTAGAAAACTACATTGATTATCTTGCAACTGAATTTTTTGTAAATAATACTGACTGGCCTCAAAACAACATCAAGTTTTTTAGGTATAGAGGTTCTTATAATCCAAACGCACCATATCCAAAAGATGGGAGATGGCGTTGGTTAACTTTTGATTTAGATTTAGGTTTTGATCGAACTTCATCATACTCAAATAACTTAATCCAAACAAAATTCAATAATACCGGATGGTCAGCAAAGTTTATGCGACATTTAGTAGGAGTACCAAGCGATTCTTCAATCCCTGGAAATCCAGAATTTAGAGAAAAATTTATAACTCGATTTGCAGATCTCCTTAACTCTAGCTTTAAAAAAGAACATACAACAGAACAATTATATATATTTGAAGATCGTATCGAAGATGAGTTCATAATTCACAGAGACAGATGGAATTATCCATCCTCAAGTACACATTCATCCCATATTGGGAAAGTGCACACTTTTGCAGAGGAAAGACCCAATTATATCTTTCAACAACTCGAAGGTTGGTTTACAAACACAATAAATGAAATTGACACAATAAGCCTTGATGTATCTGATATCGTAGCAGGAAATATAAAAATTAATACAATTACAATTAATGAAGAATTATCTGGAGTTTCTTCATCAGTTTATCCTTGGGAAGGAAGATATTTCGATGGTGTCCCTGTAACAATTACTGCAATCCCAAATACTGGTTACCTCTTTGACTCATGGTCGGATGGCGACACTACGCAAATTAGAGTAGTTTCGACAATTTCCGATTCTACCTACACTGCAATATTCGTTGTTGACTCTACATATACCCCCCCTCCAACATACAATCTATTCATCAACGAGTTTCTCGTTTCAAACAATTCTGATATCACTGACAACTATGCCGAATATGAAGACTGGATTGAAATATACAATGCGGATACTATGGCAATTGACTTAGGTGGATTTTATTTTACTGACGATTTTTCAAATCCATTAAAATGGCAAATTCCTACAACTTATCCGGATTCTACAACAATCCAAGCCGGAGAATTTCTTGTATTTTGGGCAGACAATCAACCCGAGCAAGGAATCCTGCATCTTGATTTTAAACTTAGCGGAAGCGGAGAACAAATCGGCTTATTAACATCCATTCAAGGCATTACAAATTTCATCGACTCTGTTTCTTATGTACAACAGTATTCAGACACATCTTTTGGCAGATATACTGATGGAACAAACAATTGGGAACATTTCAGAATAACTACACCAGGCTATGAAAATATTTCTGATACTGCTGGACTACCTACTTCTGAAATTACTAATTTATTTATAAACGAATTTCTTGCTGTAAATTTAACCGACACAACAGATAACTATGGAGAATACGATGATTGGATAGAATTATATAATGCAGATTCAATTGCTGTAAATATAGGAGGCATGTACATTACCGACGATCTGACAAATTTAACAATGTGGCAAATTCCGCACAATTCGCCTGATTCAACTACAATTCAACCCGGAGAATTTCTTGTACTATGGGCAGATAAAAATGTAGGTCAAGGAATCTTGCACACCGATATTAAACTTGGCGGAACAGGCGAAAGTATTGCAATTGTTCAAGTGTTAGGAAACGACACCATTATTATAGATTCATTATCATTTGGAATTCAATCTGAAGATATTTCTTACGGAAGATACCCTGATGGCACAAGTACATTAGAATATTTCAGCACTACTTCTTTCGAAGCTCCAAATGTTTATGGAAGTCCGAATTTCCAAACAATTACTGATTTATATATAAACGAACTTCTCGCATCCAATAATAATGATATTGTTGACAATTATAACGAAAATGAAGATTGGATAGAAATTTACAATGCCGGACAAAGTCCTGTTGACATTGGTGGTTTGTATTTGACTGATACTTTTCCAAACCAAAGTTTATATCAAATTCCAACTACTTACCCCGACTCAACTACAATTGCTCCCCAAGAATACTTAGTACTTTGGGCCGATAATAATATAGAACAGGGAATTTTACATTTAGGTTTGAAACTGTCTGGCTCCGGCGAACAAATCGGAATTAGCCAATTCAACGGTCAAAATTTAGTTTATCTTGACTCTATCACCTTCGGACAACAATTTCCAGATACTTCATTCGGAAGATATCCTGACGGAACTATTGATTGGGAATATTTTCTAACAACAACACCCGGCAGTTCGAACATTTCAAATACGACAGTTAATCCCCCTACAGAAATTTCAAATTTATTCATAAACGAGTTTCTCGCAATAAATGTTGGAGATACAACAGATAACTCTGGCGAATATGATGATTGGATTGAACTGTACAATGCTGATACTATTGCTGTGAATATTGGTGGATTGTTCATTACAGACAATTTGACGAATCCAACTATGTGGCAAATCCCAGACAGTTATCCCGACTCAACTACAATTCAACCGGGAGAATTTCTGGTACTTTGGGCTGATAAAGATACGACTCAAGGAATCTTGCATACTAATATTAAACTTACAGGAAGCGGCGAAAATATTGCTATTGTTCAAGTTTTAGGAAACGATACAATTATTATAGATTCCCTAAGCTTTGGAATTCAATCTGATGACATTTCTTTTGGAAGATATCCCGATGGTTCGAGCACATTGGAATATTTTAGTACTACTTCTTTCAGAGCTCCAAATATTTATGGAAGTCCAAATATTCAATCAATCAACGATTTGTATATAAACGAACTTCTTGCATCAAATACTGGCGATATTGTTGATAACTACGGCGAAAACGAAGATTGGATAGAATTGTACAATGCAGGAACAAGTCCTATAGATATTGGCGGATTGTATTTTACAGATTCCTTAGCCAACCAAAGCCTGTATCAAATTCCAAATACTTATCCCGACTCCACAACAATTGCTCCCGGAGGATTTTTAGTACTTTGGGCCGATAATGATACTGAACAAGGAATATTGCATTTAGGTTTGAAACTATCTGGTTCCGGCGAACAAATCGGTATTAGTCAATTCGATGGACAAAACTTAGTATGGCTTGATTCTATAACTTTCGGACAGCAAATTGCTGATACTTCCTTTGGAAGGTATCCTGACGGAACTACAAACTGGGAATCATTTAATAATACAAGTCCGGGTAGTACTAATGTCGAAAACTCAATTTTATCATCACCAAATTGGAACATACCACAAATTACCACTGATAATCATGTAATTTTAATACCAAATACTGCAAATATTACAATAAATGGAATTCCTATAGAAAATGGCGACTGGATCGGAACTTTCTACGATTCGGTCGGAACCTTAGTTTGCGCAGGCTCTCTTTTGTGGGAAGGAATAACAAATTCTATAACAGCCTGGGGAGCAGATATCGGAGACGATGGATTTGTCGTTGGAGAAGTACTTAAATGGAAAATATGGGATGCATCGGAGGAAACAGAATTTCAAGCAATTGCAAGCTATGATCAAACCACATTTCCAAACACAAATACATATTCAAATCAAGGAATTAGCGGTATTGAAAGCTTAAATGCTTTTTCCAACCAAACCCTTGATTTACCATCCGGATGGAGCATTTTCTCTACATATATTTTACCAAATGAATTAAATATAGATTCCGTCTTTGTAACTATTTCTCAAGATATAATTATGATAAAAAGTGGAAATGGCTTGGTTTATTGGCCCGAATATTTTATCAATAATATTGTAGATATGATTGCAGGTCAAGGATATTTAGTAAAAATGCTCAATGCTCAAACAATAGATGTAGAAGGTATTATACTAATTCCTGAAGTTACAGAAATACCAATAGTTTCAGGTTGGAGCATCATAGGATATTTACGCCAAAGTTCGGCTCCAATAGACCAAATGCTCAGCGATATTGTTCAAAATATAATTATGGTGAAAAGCGGATCCGGTTTGGTTTATTGGCCAACCTACTTTATTAATAATATTGGCGACATGCACCCTGGGCAAGGATACAGAATTAAATTGACAGTTGCCGATACTCTAATTTACTCAGCAAACACATATTCAAATGTATCAAAATCAGAAACATATGATTCAAATCCCGATTCACAAATAAAGAGTACAGGCAGCAATATGGTTCTTGGAATTCCTAACTATGCTTGGACAGTGAAACCAAAAGTTGGCTCAGAAATTAATGTATTCTCCGAAAGTGGAATACTTGTTGGAAAAGCTACATACCAAGGGAAAAACATGGCAATTACAATTTGGGGCAACGACAAATTGTCGAAAATTGCAGATGGAATTGAAACTGACGAAAAGTTTATTATCAAACTTTGTACTGAAAATAAATTTGATAAAAACAGTAAAACTACATGCGAAATTATCCTCGAAGTAGAAAATTGGATAGAAGGAGACGAATATTTCTCCGAAAATAAAATTTCGGTTATCGAAAAATTCTCCCAATCCGTTCAGAACAATCAGAATATAGTTTTATATCAAAACATTCCGAACCCATTCAAAAGCAAAACCCAAATTAAGTTTTATTTGCCAAAATCGATGAAAGTTGAAATAACAACCTACAATTTATTAGGAGAAAAAATTGAATGCCTTATAAATGAGACTTTTGCTGCTGGAAATCAAACTATTGAGTTTAGTTCAAATAATTATCCTTCCGGAACATATTTTTACAAAATGAAAGCAGAAAATTTTGAAGCAACCAAATATTTGAATATCATAAAAAGATAGATAGAAAATATACTATAAATAAGCCATATTTTGAATAATACATTTTAAGATATGGCTTCTTTTATGAAAACTTTTTTTTTACAGAAAATAAATAAATAAATAAACTTTTCGTTTCCATTTTTAAAAATGATATATCTTTGCGCCATGATTAGAAATAGAAATAAGTTAATTGGTTTATTCTTAGTAGCTTTGCTTACCTTATCAGCTTGTAGTAAATATTCAAAATTGCTAAAAAGCACCGATTATGAATTAAAATATAAAGAGGCTTTAAAATATTATGAAGAAAAAGAATACTTAAAAGCCATTGGTTTATTCGAAGAACTTATTCCTATTTACAGAGGTACCTCAAAAGCCGAAAAAGTATATTATTATTATGCATATTGTCACTATGGACAGGAAGATTATATAATGGCTGGTTACTATTTCTCAAGCTTTTCAAAAACCTTTCCGAACAGCAAACACACGGAAGAAGCTGAATTTTTGGCAGCCTATTGCTATTATATGGATTCTCCAAAATCAAGTCTCGATCAATCGAATACATACAAAGCCATCGAAGAACTTCAGCTTTTTATCAATAGGCATCCCGAAAGCGAAAAAATTGAAGAGTCGAATGAATTAATTGATAAGCTTAGACATAAACTTGAAAAAAAATCGTACGATAATGCACTTTTGTACTTTAATATTGGAGATTATAAAGCAGCAATTTTTGCAATAAAAACAAGCTTAAAAGATTTTCCAGATTCAAAATACCGAGAAAAACTCTTACTTTTTCAATTAAAATCATACTATTTATTAGCAATAAATAGTATCGAATCTAAGAAAAATGAAAGATTTCAATCAGCTATTGATTCCTACTACGAACTAATTGATGAATTTCCGAACTGCTCGGATAAAAAAAATGCAGAAAAAATATACGAAAACACAAGAAATAAATTAAGTAATAAGTAAAAATAATAGAATAGTATGGATTATAAAAAATCAACAGCTCCTTTAAGTACAATTACTCGCGACTTAAATGTTTTAGAAGGCGATACCGGGAATATTTATGAAACTCTTTCAATAATTGCAAAACGTTCAAATCAGATTTCTTCTGAAATAAAAAAAGAATTAAGCTCTAAGCTTGATGAATTTGCTTCTTTTACCGACAATCTTGAAGAAGTTTTTGAAAACAGGGAACAAATTGAAATATCAAAGTTTTACGAAAAACTTCCTAAACCAACTTTAATTGCTTCTGAAGAATATATGGAGAAAAAAATATATTACAGAAATCCAGCAAAAGATAAAAAACCTGATACTCCTCTGAGCGAATAGTTTAAAACTTAGAAAACATAACTAATGAATTCATTAGCAGGAAAAAAAGTTATATTAGGAATTACCGGTAGCATTGCAGCTTACAAATCGGCACATTTAATAAGGTTGCTGATTAAAGAAGGTGCTCAGGTAAAAGTAATTATGACACCCTATGCAAAAGAATTTATTACACCAGTAACAATTGCAACTCTGTCGAAAAATACTGTCCTGCACGACTTTTTTTCTCACGATGATGGACAATGGAATAGCCACGTTGAATTAGGAATTTGGGCTGATTTAATGCTAATTGCCCCAATAACAGCAAATACAATTGCAAAAATGGCAAATGGAATTTGCGACAATTTACTTCTAACTACATATCTATCAGCACGCTGCCCTGTTATGATAGCTCCAGCAATGGACTTAGATATGTTTCAGCATCCTGCTACAACAAAAAATATTGAAACTCTAAAAACTTTTGGGAATATTGTTGTAGAGCCCACTGCCGGTGAACTTGCAAGTGGCCTTGAAGGAAAAGGCAGAATGGAAGATCCTGAAAAAATAATCGAAAATATTAAGTTTTTTTTTACCCAAAAAGCAACAAATTAAAAAATAAAGTATTCCTGATAACAGCTGGTCCTACTCACGAAGCAATTGATCCAGTGAGGTTTATAGGAAATCATTCCTCCGGCAAAATGGGATTTGCTTTAGCCGAACATATTGCAAACTTAGGTGGATTTGTACATTTGGTTTGCGGTCCCAGCTCATTAGAAATTTCTCATCAAAATATTAATGTAGTAAATGTTGTTTCGGCAGAAGAAATGTACATTGAAGCTTCCAACATTTTTCCAAAAGCCGACATAACAATCCTTTCTGCAGCAGTTGCCGATTATACTCCAGTTCAAAAGTCGAGAGAAAAAATTAAAAAAAAGGATGGAAATTTTTCAATTGAATTGCAAGCTACCAAAGATATTGCTTTCGAATTAGGGAAACTGAAAAGAAAAAATCAAGTTCTCGTAGGATTTGCACTTGAAACGCAAAATGAAGTTGAAAATGCCAAGAAAAAAATGATTAAAAAAAATCTTGATATAATTGTTTTAAACTCGTTAAAAGACAATGGAGCAGGATTTAAACACGATACGAATAAAATCTCAATTATCTCTAAAAACAATAAAATTTTAAATTACAAGTTGAAGCACAAAAAAGAAGTAGCAAAAGATATTGTAGATAGAATAGTTGATTATGTTGAATTTCAATAAATTATAAAATGAAAAAAATTGCATTTATTTTTCTTTTAAATTTTCTAATAGTAAGCATTTTTGCTCAGGAATTTGATTGTAAAGTTCAAGTTATGTCCCAGCAGATTCAAGGAACTAACAAACAAATATTCAGGACATTACAAAGCGAAATATACGAGTTCATGAATAACAAAAAGTGGACAGAACACGTTTTTGGGATTAGCGAAAAAATTGATTGCAATATTATGATCACGCTTACCGAAGAAATTTCGGTTGATGAATTTAAAGGAAAAATTCAAATTCAAGCTCGCCGACCAGTTTACAATTCTTCGTACAATTCAGTCCTACTTAACTATGTTGACAATAATTTTCACATCAGATATGTTGAATTTGAACCTCTCGAATTTAATGAAACAGGAACATCATCGAATTTAGTCAATATTCTGGCATATTATTCATATGTAATTTTAGGATTCGATTACGACACCTTCGGAATGTTAGGTGGTTCAACGTTTTTTCAAAAAGCCGAACAAATAGTTTCGAAATCGCAAAATGCTCAAGAGAGAGGTTGGAAAGCCTTCGAAAGCTTGCGAAACAGATACTGGTTGATTGACAATCTATTGGACGACAACTATAAAGAAGTGAGAGAATGCTCTTATCGTTACCATCGTTTAGGATTAGATATTATGAGCGAAAAAGTAAATGATGGCAGATCGGAAATTGCTGAAAGTTTGAAACTCCTGCAAACTGCCCATAGAAAAAAACCCGGATCGTTCTTAATGCAAGTTTTTTTCGACGCTAAAGCCGACGAAATAGTGAATATTTTTTCGCAGTCTTTCCCCGATGAAAAAAATAGGGTAATTCAAATTCTTACTGAAGTAGATCCGGCAAACTCCACAAAATATAACAAAATTAAATCAGGCGAACAAGGCAGTACAACTCAGGGTACGTCAGGTGTGGGCGGAAAGTATTAGTTCATTTAATTGTATCTCTAATAGTTATTCTTCTATGAAAAATATTTTAATTTGTAATTTATAATCTGAATTCAATCAATGTTAAAAAGTCTGATAATAAAAAATTATACATTAATTGAACATTTAGAAATAGATTTTAACAATGGATTTTCTATTATTACCGGCGAAACAGGAGCAGGAAAATCAATTATTATTGGAGCATTATCTCTGCTTTTTGGTCAAAGAGCTGAATCTTCAATAATTAAATCTGACACAAAAAAGTGCATAATCGAAGGAGAATTTTCGGTTTCAGAATTCAAGTTAGATAGCTTCTTTTCAGAAAATGATATTGACAATGAACAAGTTTTGCTAATCAGACGCGAAATAAATTCAAACGGAAAGTCAAGAGCATTTATTAACGATACTCCCGTAAACATCAATATTTTAAAGACACTCAGGCTTCAAATTATTGATATTCATTCGCAGCACCAAAATTTATTGTTGAACAATACGAATTTTCAATTGCAATTGATTGATTCTTTTTCAAAACAATTAAAAGCAATAAGCAATTTTCAATCACAATATTTCAGACTTCAAGAATTAAAAAAGAAACATAAAACATTAAAGGAAACTGAAGAAAAATCAGCTAAAGAACTCGATTATTTGTTATATCAATTAAATGAGTTAGAGAAAGCAAATTTACAAACAGAGGAGCAAGAAAACTTCGAGAAAGAGCTCGAGACCTTAAATCATGCAGAGGAGATTAATTTAAATTTTGCGGAAGCAGAGGAGATTTTATTGGGTTCAAACGCAGTTCTTTCACAACTTAAAAAAATAAACAATAATATTGACAAAACTATAAAGTATGTTGCAGATTCAGCAGAGCTTTATAAGCGAATTGAAAGTTGCTTTTTTGAATTGAAAGATGTTGGCGATGAAATTGAAAAACTTAATAGCAACATTGAAATAGATCCTGAAAAGATTGATTTTATTAAACAAAGGTTAGACTTAATTTATAATTTACAACTTAAGCATAGAGTAAATTCAGTTTCAGAATTATTAGATATTCAGGATAAACTGAAAGCTCATATTTTAAAAATTTCTTCTTTCGATGAAGAAATACAAATACTTGAAAAAGAAATTTTTGAGCTTGAAAAAAAGACTGTAAATAGTGCTATGGAAATTTCGGAAAATCGCAAAAAAGCCATTCCTTCAATTGAAAACAAAATAACTGAAATGCTCAAATTGCTTGGAATGCCAGACGTTGAATTTAAGATAGAACTTTCTGATAAACCTGAACTTTCTGAAACAGGCTTCAACAATATTAGTTTGCTTTTTTCTGCAAACAAAATGATAGCTTTGCAAGACATTACAAAAGTTGCTTCTGGCGGTGAAATATCTCGTGTTATGCTAAGTATCAAAGCTTTATTGGCAAAATCTTTAGTTCTTCCTACAATAGTTTTCGATGAAATAGATTCAGGAATTTCAAGCGAAATTGCTTCAAAAATGGGAGATATTTTAAAAAATATGTCTGAACAAATTCAAGTAATAAATATAACACATTTGCCACAAATTGCAGCAAAGGGAGACATTCACTATTATGTTTTCAAAAATGCGGAAAACAAAAGAACAACTACAAAGATTAAGATATTGAATCACAAAGAAAGAATTGAAGAAATTGCAAAAATGCTGAGCGGAGAAAGTGTTTCTGATGCTGCCTTCGACAATGCACGCGAACTTCTTAAAAACTAAAGTACAAAATGAATATATTATGAATAAAAAGAGAAGTATTTTTGGAATAGGCATATATTGGGCAATAGTTTCGATAATATATTCTATTATTGTAGTTTTTGTAAATATTGTTTTCTTCGAAAGACTGATAATCAGAGATGTACCTATGCTTCTTTTAGACACTTTTGGAATTGGTTTACTTGCATTTGGACTTATTATGATGATCGTTTCAATAATTACATTTAGAATTGCATTCAAAAATAATAAACTAATTACCAAAGGAATATATAGCATTGTCAGGCACCCATTATACTCTTCAATAATTTTGCTTATTGTTCCCGGTATTGTAATTCTCACCAAATTAATTTTGGGACTAACAGTTCCTGTTTTTATGCTCATAGCTTATAAATTCATGATTTACAAAGAAGAACATGAACTATTTTTGGAATTTGGCAACGATTATATAGTATATAGAAATCAAACAAATGCTTTAATACCAAAATTGAATTGATTTCTTTAATATTTTGAAATCGATTTTGAGGAAGAAAAATAGGTAGGTGAGAAACAATCATTTATTGGTTAACACGCAATTATTAAACACATTACAATTTATTTTGATATATAAAAGTATTTAAATACCTTAATATCTAATATCTTTATTTACTTTTGCGACAGAAAAAAATTAGATATGGCTTATAATTTATTAAAAGGGAAAAAAGGAATAATTTTTGGAGCACTAAATAACAGTTCTATTGCCTGGCATATTGCCGAACGAGCTTACGAAGAAGGGGCAGAATTTGTTCTTACAAATACTCCTGTTTCAATGAGATTTGGCGAAATTTCTGAACTTGCGAAAAAATGTAACACCCAGGTTATTCCGGCAGATGCAACAAATGTAAAAGACTTAGAAAATCTTATATCAAAAACAATGGAGATTTTTGGTGGAAAAATCGACTTTATTCTTCATTCAATCGGAATGTCCTTAAATGTTAGAAAAGGCAGACTCTACGATGATTTAAATTACGACTTTTTTCATAAAACATTGGATATATCAGCAATATCATTTCATAAAATGTTGCAAGTTGCGCGAAAACTCGATGCTATCAATAATTGGGGCTCAGTAGTGGCCTTATCATATGTTGCTTCGCAGCGAACTTTATACGGATATAATGACATGGGAGATGCAAAATCTTTGCTTGAATCTATAACCAGAAGTTTTGGATACATTTATGGCAGAGATAAAAATATTCGTGTGAATACAATTTCTCAGTCTCCAACAAAAACTACAGCCGGAAGTGGCGTAAAAGGCATTGATGGATTGATGGATTTTACGGAAAAAATGTCGCCTCTCGGAAATGCCACCGCTGAAGAATGCGCTGACTTTTGCATAACTTTATTCTCAGACTTAACGAAAAAAATCACCATGCAAAACCTCTTTCACGATGGAGGATTTTCGAATATGGGAATGAGCCTAAAAGCAATGCAAACCTATAATTTAAGCTTGAAAGAAGAGGAAAACGAATAAGTTACTCTACACTTTTCAAACTTTCATATGAATTGAGAGGATTTTTCATTTATAGCATATCAAATTCAAATTATCATTTCTATAAATATTTTTCATAGAAATAGTATATTTGCAACAATTGGATTTATTGTAAAATAATAGAAATGAAAAAAAGTTTTTTAGCATTAGCCCTTATTATTTCAATTAGCTTCATTGCTAATAACATATATTCTCAAGAAACTAATTATGCAAGAGTCAATCTTTTAGGTCTTGCTACAACTCAATTTGTAGGTTTGGGATTCGAACACAATTTAAATGGCTACTCTACTCTTTGCATAAGTGCCGATTTCGGTCGTTACGCAAAAGACAGCAAGAAAGAATTTGGTCAGACATTATGGAAAAAACAAATTATAGGCTTTGGAATAACACCGGCATACAGATATTATTTCAGATCGAGAACACACAGTAGAAACCCATCTGGTTGGTTTACTGGACTCTATGCAAGATACATGGATGTAAAATATACTAAAGAATCCCTTACTCCTTTAGACGATTTTTCTGAAAAGGCAAATAATCTCGGAGGTGGAGCAATTCTTGGCTATAAATACAAAAAGCCCGATTCACCATTCTTCTTCGAAACACTTGTAGGCTTAGGTTGGGGAATATCAACCCTCACAGGATACGAAAGCGATATATTACCAAAGGAAACAAATACCTGGAGATATGAATTTTCAATTGGGTATGCATTCTAATGAATAATATCCAAACAATATAAACAGATGGTGATTTAATTGAATTTTGATTCAAATTAAATCAAAACCTTCATTCAACTAAAGAAATTAGAATGGAAATTGGAAAAACAAATAAACTTACTGTTGCCAGAAATAGTGATTTTGGCTTTTATCTTATTGACGATGATAAAAACGAAGTCCTATTGCCAAATTCGTATGTAAGCGAAGATTTAAAAATTGCTGACGACATAGAAGTTTTCATTTATAAAGACTCAGAAAATCGGATAATTGCTACAAATCTCAAACCTTTTATTCAGTTGGGAGAATTTGCTGTTTTGCAAGCCAAAGATGTAAACGAATACGGAGCATTCATGGACTGGGGATTGGCAAAAGATTTATTTGTTCCTTTTGGAGAACAAACAAAAAAAATGGAGGCTGGAAATTGGTATTTGATATATCTCCTTTTAGATGAAGAAACCAACCGATTGATTGGCTCCAATAAAGTGAAAAAGTTTTTACATTTCGATGAAATTGATGTAAAACAAAATGACCAAGTTGACCTACTTCTTTTCGACAGAACAGAACTTGGAATAAATGCAATTGTAAATAATAAATACAAAGGTTTAATATTTAATTCAGACATTCACAAAAACATTCAAGCTGGCGATAAAATGTCAGGATTTATAAAGCAGGTTCGAGAAGATGGGAAAATCGACCTAAGTTTAGAACCCATTGGTTACAAAAACAGTATTGATATAAATTCCGAAATTATAATATCGGCATTAAAAAACAATAATGGATTACTAGAATTGACAGATAAAAGTTCTCCTGAAAATATTAAATACATTTTAGGATTGAGTAAAAAAGCATTCAAAAAAGCCTTAGGAAATTTATATAAAAACAAAATAGTTGAATTACATAAAAATGAAATTAAATTGATAAAATAATTTGCATTTTAACCTAAGTAGTGTCTCTATGTATAAATAATCGGAAATTTCATAGCAAAAATAATGAGTCTCATCATAAGAAAAGCCACCAACAAAGATTTTCCAGCAATTCTTTCTTTAATAAAAGAACTTGCCGATTTTGAAAAAGCACCCGAGAAAGTTACAAATTCGATAGAGCAAATGAAAAATGAAAAAGACTATTTTCAGGCATTTGTTGCCGAAAACGAAGAGAATGAGATTGTTGGAATGGCTGTTTACTTTTTTGCATATTTTACATGGGTTGGAAAATCTTTATATTTAGACGATATTTATGTAAAGAAATCGCAACGTGGGAAAAAAATAGGAACCAAATTACTGAAAAAAATCTTTGAAATTGCAAAAGCTGAAGAATGCAAACGAGTTCGTTGGCAGGTACTTAATTGGAATATTCCGGCAATTGAAATGTATAAAAAATGCAATGCCAATTTAGACGATGAGTGGATAAATTGCGATTTCGATTTGCAGGGAATCAGAGAGTTTAAAATTTAACATCTATTCTATATAAGGAAAATCTCTTATGAAAAATTTTGAACAATGAATTACTTCGAGACAGAGCGTAGAGCTATCAGATGAAATTTTCTATTTCCGACTTATAAGATCGGGTAATTGAATCACCTTTGATTAAATTATAAATAATTTTTTACATTTTTTTTAATTCATTGAATCATTTTCATAAAAAATTAATAGATTTACAAATTAATTTTTGTAAAACATTTTGAATTATGAAAACCAAGCAATTTATATTAAAAGCCATTTTAGTTTTATCTTTTTTTACATTTCTTAATTTCCATACAATCTTTGGTCAGACTTCGGGCGATTTTCGCTCTAAAACAACTGGAAACTGGTCGGGATTTTCTTCATGGGAAAAATATAATGGATCTTCTTGGGTCGATGCCATAAGTGGAGAAATCCCTGGTGTTAGCGTAGGTGAAAATATTTCAATTCTTGATGGTCATACAATTACCATTGATGAAACTCCGGCAAATTCAATATTAAGTCTAACTGTAGGCGAAGGCTCAAGTGGCTCTCTAATATATGGAACTCTTGCCGATTATACTTTGTCGGTTTCGGGCAATGTTTTGGTTACAGATAATGGATCGTTCACAGTAAATTCATCAACAAACAGAACACATTCTCTAATAGTTACAGGGAATCTATCAGTAGGAAACAGTGCCACTTTTAATATGTACGGTGCAAGCTCAAGACGAGTAGATGTTTCGTTTAATAGTTCATTAGTTGAAGATGTTACTATTAGCTCAAACGGAACTCCTACGAAACTGAAATTTGGAGGAATAACATTAGATAGGGGAGCAATTGACAGAAAAGTAGTTTGCAGTATTGACGCAGAAACAGGGAGTATTGCAAATGCAATTTCATATACAAATGGAACCTGGGAACAAAGTGCCGGAACATTTTCGTTTGGTGGTACGGCAAGCAATCAAACTATTAGTGTCAATGGTAAAATGATAATTTCGGGAACGGGAAGTATGTCTTGTGGTCAAGATTTCATTGTAAATGCAGGAACTTTTTCAGTAAATACAAGTGGGACAATTACAATAGGAAGCGACAACGATAGATTCTATAATTATAATGGCGGAACTACAACGCTATCATCTGGAACTGTAAATGTAGGAGGAAGATTTTATTTCACAAACGGTTCAGTAACAATAGACGGTGCAACAATAAACGTCCCATACTCAAGTCTTACTAGCTCAACAAGTACACATTATCCATTCTATGTGGCTTTGGGTGTAAGCTCTTTCACTATGTCTGGAGGGACATTAAATATTTTAACTGCAAATCAAGATGCCGCTTTTTCAAATTCTGATTTATATATTAGAAAAGGAACTTTGAGTGGAGGAACAATAATAGTTGGCGATGGTGCTTCATCAGGAACTGAAGACATTCTAATTAATATAAATCAGCAAGTAAATAATGTTACATTTAATAGCGGAACCACAAATATAGAAATAACCGGCAATGACCTTGACATAGATGGAACTCTGACACTAAGTTCGAGTGGAACAATAACTACCACAAATAATATAGCTTTCACTTCAAACGGAATTTTAAAGTATGATGGCACAACTGAACAAACCACTACAGATGCAGAATTTCCAACATTAAATGTCCCTAACAGCCTTACTGTAAGCAATTCAAATGGAGTTATACTTCATGCAAGTAGGACTATTAATGGGGCAATTACTATTGATGGATATTTAAATTGTCAGGATAAAACTCTATCAGGAACCGGAACTTTTAACTTAAATTCAGGCGGAACAATTGGGATAGCTGATGCAGATGGCATAAACAACTCAACAGGAAATATAATTGTTTCTGGAACTAAAACATATGACAATACTGCCAACTATATTTTTAATGGAAGTGTAGCCCAAGTAACTGGAACTGATATGAATACAACTATTAATAATATCGAAATTATAAATTCTCATGCAACTGAAACTGTTTCTCTATCGAATAGCACAACTGTAAATGGAACTTTTACAATCTCAGATGGTAAATTTGAAATTCCAATTGCTGCAAATTTCACTGTGAATGGAAATAGTACAATAACAGGTGCCGAAGCTCTAATCATAAAATCTACAGGAGTAGGTTCAAACGAAACAGGTTCTTTTATAGATAACGGTTCAGTATCCTATCCAAGTTCAGGTTCGGCTAAAGTAGAACGCTTTTTCTCAGCCGAGAGATGGTGGTACTTTTCGCCACCAACAAGCGATGCAAGCAGTGCTGATATTGATGTTGATTTTTCTACTGCCAATAATAACAGGCTTTATTTTTGGAATGAAACTGCCACAGGAACACATGGCTGGAATCAAATTCAAAATACAACTACAGATTTGAATGTTTTGCAAGGATATTCATACCAAAAATTTGATTTAGGCTCCACTACTAAATCTTTTTCTGGCTCTTTAAATACTGGTAGTGTAGGCTCTGCCGACAATCTAACCAGAACAAGTGGTCAATCTAACGAGGGCTACAATTTAGTTGGCAATCCATATCCTTCGGCAATTGATTGGGGGCAGTCAGGTGATGATGTTGCTGGCTGGACTAAAACAAATATAGAAACATCTATCTGGTATAGAACTACTTATGATGGAAATACACGTGGATATGCAACTTTTAACTACACTGGAGGAGTTGCAACTAACGGAGGTTCAAGAAATATTCCAGCCATGCAGGCATTTTGGGTTCGAGTTTCGAGCGGACAAACCACCGGAACTTTAACGATGACAAACTCTGTCAGACAGCACAACTCCCAAGCTTTTTACAAAAATGGAAATAATTCGCAAAACAAATTATTAAAATTAAAAATTGACAATAACGTATATAGTGATGAAACTATCATATATTTCAATTCAAATGCTGTGGATGGATATGACGATTTCGACTCTTTCAAAAAATTTAGCTTAGACAGTGAAGTGCCACAGATTTATACAAGTCTCCAAAACTATGAACAACTCGCTATAAATGGATTCTCTGAACTATCAACAAATCAATCTATCCCTCTGGGTTTCAGAACACAAATGCAAGATACTTTTAATTTGACAGTTGAAAATTTAGAAAACTTTGTACCAGGAACACAGATTTTTCTTGTGGACCAAATAGAAAATGCAATTGTTGAATTAAATCAAAATACTGTTTATACCTTTAGTTCGGATGTTGTAGATAACTTAAATAGATTTATAATTCATTTTTCTCCTGTAATTACTGAATTAACTAATTCAATTACAGATATTTCAATATTTTCTTATGAAAAAAACATTTATATAAAAAATATAAGGGAAGATGGATTTGTTGAAATATTCGATATTCTTGGAAAAAAATTGTTTGATAAAGAAATTTCAGCAATTGAAATTGAAAGGATAAAACTAAATTTGGAAAATCAGATTGTGATTGTTAAGATAATTTCTAATAACAATAATTATAGCAAAAAATTGCTTATCAAATAACTACAAACATTAACTATAAACATGGACATTAAAAAAATTTGTGAACAAACAAAATCTTTGGCCATTGAAGTTGGTGGATTTATCCGCCAGGAATCAGGAAAAATAACAAAAGAATTAATTGAAGTAAAAGGCTTGCACGATTTTGTAACATATGTTGACAAAAACGCTGAAGAAAAAATTGTTGCAGGTTTGCAAAAGATTTTACCCCAAGCCGGATATATTGTCGAAGAAGGGAGCATTGTTAGAGAAGGAGAAAAATACAATTGGATAGTAGATCCGCTTGATGGGACTACAAACTTTATTCATAATATTCCCCCATACGCCGTCAGCATTGCTTTGATGGAAGATGAAAAAATTATTATGGGAGTTGTTTACGAAATTTCACAAAACGAATGTTTTTATTCATGGAAAGGGGCACCTGCTTTCTTAAATGGAAAAGAAATAGAAGTTTCAAATAAGAAGAAATTGATGGATTCGTTTTTAGCAACAGGTTTTCCATATTACGATTATTCAAAATTGAATGCGTATATGAAAAGTATGGAAGAACTTCTTAAAACAACCATAGGAATCAGAAGGCTTGGCTCGGCTGCTACAGACCTGATTTATGTTGCCTGTGGCAGGTTCGATGCCTTTTACGAATATAGTTTAAGTCCTTGGGACGTTGCTGCCGGTGCATTTATAGTAGAACAAGCCGGCGGAAAAGTCAGCGATTTTTGTGGAGGAAACAATTATATATTTGGGAAAGAAATTATAGCTACCAACGAATTTATTTTTGAAGAATTTCTGCATATATTGAAAAAATATTTTAATTTAAGAAATTGTTGATATTTAAATATGTGGATTTTTAGAATAGAAAATCTTGAGATTTTCAGGAGTTTTGCAAATTATATTTGAAAATTGTTTGAAAAAGTTAACGCAACCCAATGAAATGAACATTCTTGTATTTTGAAAAAATTCCTTTTTATATTATTAATATTATACTTTTCCGTAGCCAAAGCTCAAAAGAGAAACAGATTTATTCAGTTCGATAACATAGAATATAAATTTAACTATGGAACTATTGCACCCCATCGTTCATCAATCAGATATTTGCAAAGAGGACATATCCCATCTTTCGAAATAATACTTAGTCAGCAAAAAAATGGGGAAAAACTATGGGAACAATTATTCCGTTATCCAACAGTTGGTTTAGGTTATTATTTCTCATATTTGAACTATCCTGAAGTGTTGGGAAATGCTCATGCTCTATTTACATTTATTAATGTTCCATTGCTAAAATTCACCAGATATTCAATAAACTACAATCTTGCCTTTGGAGTATCATATATCACTAAACCATTTGACATTGACAAGAATTACTATAATGTGGCAATTGGTTCGAATGCTAACGTTTACCTAAATTTTGCGATCGATCAGAAAATTCGTTTGTCAAAAAAGCTTGAATTGCTCTTAGGAATCGGATTAACGCACTATTCAAATGGTTCGATAAAAAAACCAAATCTCGGACTAAATATATTATCTGCTCAGACAGGAATTAAATATTTTTTTTCAAAGGAAGAAAAACCGAAAATCATTACCCAAAAACCAAAAATTCAAAATCCATACAATTTTCAAATAGTCTATTCTGCCGGTTATAAAAGAATATATCCGCCCGGAGAAAATATATTTTTAACTTCATCGCTAACATTTGATGCTGAAAGAGCAATTTTCATAAAATATGGACTTGGTTTAGGTTTTGACATTTTTTACAATAGCTCGCTTTACGAAAAACTCAAAAAAGAAAATGTCGAAAATCTATCCAAACTGTACAACTTTCGTGGAGGAATTCATCTCAGATACAAAATTAACTTCGGAAAACTGAGCTATTATATGCAAATTGGCTATTATTTATATACAAAATGGCAAGCAGATAGAAACATATACAACAAGTTCGGATTAAATTATTACTTTTCTAAACACTATATTGCAAATCTGGGCGTAAAAACACATCTTGGCAAAGCCGATTTCATCGAATGGGGTTTTGGATATCGTTTTTGATAATTTTCAATTTACAAAAACAAATAAAGTTTTCCATTAAGGCTTTGCTACGAAATATGCTGACCAAAGCAAGCGAAGTTATTTTGTGCGATAACAAGGCAAAAAACACAGGCATAGCTATAGTTACGGCGAGTATTTTTAACGAAGTTTGCGTGCAAAAGTGCAAGCTTGAATGGGCAAGTTATTTCTTTGCAATGCCTAAATATTCATCATATAAACAATTTTTTTGTTAGGAATATCGTAAATTTCCATTGCTTCTCCTAGTTCAACTCCATTTTCTGTAGCATATTCTTTAAAAGCAGGGTAAGCTTTCATGATTCCTGCAAGAATTGACAATTGATTTTTAAAAGGGAATTCAATTACAATACACTGAGATTTTTCTTTTATTCTAATATTATATTTTGCTGAAAATGGTTCAATTTTTTTCGAGTTTTCAGAATTCAAAATACAACCCAAATCGCTTCTAAGTTTGGTTATTTCCACAGTATTTGGATCGTCGTAATAAATCCCAAAACCTTGAGTAGTTTCAATACCATCAGCCAACAATGATTCGTAAATTTCGTTCTGAACAATATGAGTTTTACTATAATCGCCTATGTGTTTTTTATAAATCAATTCGTAGGGTCCCATTTCCTTTTCAACAATTTCGACAGAGGTGAAAAAACCCGAATACCAAGCAAAACTAAGTATTGTAAGTCCAATAATAACGATAATAATAAAAATCCATTTTAACACTTTCATAACCTTAATTTTAGTTAAAAAATCAAAAATATAAAAATTATGTTTTTTTTATTACTTTAAACAAAAAAAAACTATTTTCGCCTCAAAATATTAATTAAATTATTGAAAAATGAAGAAATTATTAACTTTTATTATTGTTTTATTTGTGGCAAATTCTATGGTTGCTCAAATTTCTGTAGGACCACGATTGGGAGTAAACATTGCTTCGCATACTTACATTTCTGATGATAAAGATATTCAGAAAGATTTTAACGACCTTTCTGGATCCATTGTTGGAGCAAGTTTTGGCGGTGTTCTCAATATTAAAAAAGATAAATCAAAAGAATTCCAACTTGAGCTACTTATGGTTCAGAAAGGAGAAAGCTTTGAAATTTTTGATGAAAAATATAAATTCAGAACAAGTTACCTGAATTTGAAACCAATGTGGAATTGGGGAGGTGGAGATAGAAGAGGAAATTGGTTTGCTTATGGACAGTTTGGACCTTATGTTGGATTTTGGATGGGCGCAAAAGATGTTGAGAGCGGCACAAAATATGAATTTGAAGATATAGATACGGAATATAAAGAACTAAGACATATAAGGTTCGATGTTGGGATTTCTATTGGAGCTGGTTTTAAATACAAAGTGGGACCGGGTTATATAGATTTTAATCCTCGCTTT
Source organism: Bacteroidota bacterium (assembly GCA_018692315.1). Taxonomy (NCBI): domain Bacteria; kingdom Pseudomonadati; phylum Bacteroidota; species Bacteroidota bacterium. Next base: position 39,724 of record JABHKC010000217.1, read on the forward strand.
TCGCATGGTTTTGCTCCACAAATAATTGATGATATGAAATCTTACTGGACAGCAAACTTAAACAGAAACTTTAGTCTGAATTTTGGATATTTGATAGAATTATAAAAATATTGAAAGTAGAACAAAAAACCCACGACCAAAAATCGTGGGTTTTTTATTTCTACACTTTTAGTCCCATAATTAAAATATCATCGACTTGTTCGAAATCTCCTTTCCAGTTTTCCAAAGTATTTTCAATAATTATCCTTTGCGCTTTCATTGGCAGATTACTATTTGTTACTATTAGCTCTTTAAATTGTTTGGTTTTGAATTTTTTGCCATTTCTCCAACCAAACTGGTCTATATAACCATCGGAAAACATATAAAACCTATCCCCTTTTTCAATTAGAATTTTTTTACTAGTAAACAGTTTTTTATCGTGCGGATGTACGCCTATCGGCATTCTGTCTGCCTTATAAACTTTAAGGTTGCCATCACGAATTAGATACAGCGGATTATAAGCACCTGCAAAATCTAAAATCATATTTTTTAGGTCGAAAATACAAAGAGCCATATCCATTCCGTCTTTCGATTCAACTTCGTTTGAAGTAGTATTTAATGATGATATTACATTTTCTCTAAGCTTAAAAAGCAGATTTTCTGCACTAATAAAGGTAGAATTATTTACCAAATCTTCCAAAGAAGCAATTCCCAGAATACTCATAAAAGCACCCGGCACGCCATGTCCGGTGCAGTCTGCTACTACAGTAATAATTTTATCTTCTTTGTACGAAATCCAATAAAAATCGCCACTTACAATATCACGGGGTTTATTTATTATAAAATATTCCTTAAAATATCTTGCCACTGAATTTTCGGATGGAAGCAAGGCAGATTGAATTTTTTGAGCATATTTTATACTATCTGTAATTCCAATGTTTTGCGACATTATCTTATCTTTTTGAATAAGAGCAATATCTCGCTGGTTTTCCATCTCGAGATGCTGATTCTTAATTTCCTCTTCTGCCATTTTAAATAAAGTTACATCAGAATCAAGAGCAACAATTTTTCTAAGATTATCATTCTTATCAAAAATTGGAGTTATTTCGCGTTTCAACCAATAGTTTTTTCCACTTACTGAAGCAAAATAAGATGTAAAATGCCCAGATTCTTTATTCTTTATGCAACTTTCAACAATTTTTTCGTTAAGTATTGCATCCACTAAATTTGTCCCTTTTGTTTTTTTAAATTCTGCCAAAGTTTGCCCATACAATTGCTCGAAAGCATTATTTACCCATTCTATTTCTCCATTATTATTAGCAATGATTACAGAATTATGAATTTCGCTTGCAACTATTGATAGTTTTTCTAACTCAATATTTTTAGAAATTAGCATTTCCGATTGTAATTCGAGTTTGTTTTTTTGTTCAGAAATCTTCTCATTTTTTAATTCGAGTTCACGATTTTTATTCTTTTTTAGGCGGTTTTTTTGGTATAGAAGAATGACAAAAAATGCAGTAATTATCAAACTAACAATCCCAACTGTGATTAAGGCTTTTTGCTTTTTCAACTGAATTGCATCGCGATATATCTGTTTGGATTTTATTTGTTGCTCTTTTTGAAGCTTCTCAATTTGCTTTTCATTTTTTGCGGATTTATATCTTGCCTCTAACTCAGCTATTTGCTTCAAACTAAACTCTTTGGTGATATATTCACGTTTCTGACTATAAAGCTGGTGATAGTATAGAGCTTGCTTATAATCGCCAATTAAAGAATAAACTTCTGCAAATGATTCGTAAATATTCATAATCAGAACGCCATCATTCAACATATTTGCTATAATTAGCGACTTTTCATATTCAGAAATTGCCCAAAGATTTTCGTTAAGGCCTAAATACATCTCAGCAATAGAATTGTATATATTAGCAATTTGTTTAGTATTTTTCAGGGCAATATAATTATGTAAAGACATATCAAAAAACTCTATTGCTTTATGATATTTTTTTTGGGAAGCAAAGATTTTTCCGTTGGAATATAAACTCATTGCCAATCCATTCTCATCTCCATTTGTTCTACATATTTCCAAAGCCTCATCTAAAAGCTCTTTCGCTTTTTTGTGGTCATTATCATAAATATAAATTTTTGCTAAATAATTCAAATTTTCCACAAGGTGTGTGCTATCCGACAATGTTCTGTATATTTCTAATGATTTTTTAAAATATTTTAATGCACTTACATAGCGTTCCTTTTTAATCATTTCTGCACCAATAATATCTTGTGTCTCAGCAATTTTATATGACTTGCCTAATTTTTCAAATATTTTCAAAGCTTTTTTTGAATATTCTATCGAAACATTATAATTTGCCCACTTCGAAAAAATTTGTCCAATATCATTATAGCATTTTGCAATTTCTGATTGATAACCCAATTTTTCGTATATTTCAATAAGATTTTCGATATATGAAAGAACAATGATGTAATTATTGAAATAATTGTAAACATTGATTATTAAATTATAAGTGTTTATAATATTCTCCAAAGAAATTATTTCGCCTTCGCTAAACTTTATACTTTTAGATAATTCTAATGCCTTTTTCGCATTTTTTAATGATTCTTCGGGAGAAGAACTCAGATAAAATTCGGCTATCTCATTTAGAATCAAAACCTTTTCTCTATCGTTCGATTTTGACAATATATTTTGAAGACTATCAACTTTTTGAGCCTGAAGTTCTATTGAATAGAAAGGACCGAGCAATAGCAACATAGAAAGCAAGAAAACTTTCGCAAAAATAAGCCTAATAAATAATTCTGATTTCATATTATCAGACAATTTAAAATATTAATAACCATGGCATTATAAAAATATTTAATCTCAACACATTTTTAATATTCCCTTCGATGAAAGACTAAACTAAAAATGGAAATATAGCGGTTTAAAAAGAAATTTCCTAAATCAATTCAAAAAATGTAGTAATACTTCAAAATATTCTTCAGTAATCACGAAGCTAAAGAAAAAATAATTTTCTTTTAATCTCATCGTGTGTTCTGTAATATCTTTATTTAAAGATGATGCTACTGCCCACAAGCCGTCGCCCACCCGTCATTTTTTCTGGCCAACGCCTATAATTTTTATCTAAATTATTTTGGTGGGAACATTGTTGATAATTGTCGATAGCAATGAAATTCACGTCTTCTGCAACTAATAGTCTCATTATTAGGCTCGTTCTAACTTTATTGCTGCGGTGGTATCGGAGAATTTTGGAAACAATGCAATTTAGCATTTTAGCTTACAGATAGCTATCACCAAAACATTTCTCTTCAATACCTCAAAAAAAGATTTAGCAATTTTTATAAAATAATTTATTTTTGATAAGATTTCTATTTTCTCCAATGCAGTAAATGCTTTTGTATTAGACAAATGAAAAAAAACAAAATATCTCAAAAAGGGATATTTCTAATTTTGAACTGTTTTCTTAGAAACTCTATTTAGTTTCATGTAACTTCTTAGTTTAAATGTAGTATTTGAAGATAATAAATTAAGATTTTCAGTTTTTTTGAAATTATTGTGTACTGTAAAATAATAATATATCTTTGAGAATTAATAGACTAGTTATATTCAGAAATGAAACTTTGGTTTAATAAAAATTTAGAAAAAGAATTTATAGAGAATTACTTCGCAAGATCTCTTAAAAATATCCGTTTTGCATTTATTCTTGTCATAGTTTTATATATTTTATTGAGTATTTTAGATATATGGTTTATTCCAGAATCAAAGGATATTTCATTCTATTTTCGTCTGATTTTTGTTTTTCCAATTGTGTTGTTTTGCTTAATTATTACGTTTAAAAAAACAATATTTCAAAAATATTTTCAACAAATCCTTGCAATTATTGCTCTGGTAACTGCCTCCGGCACTTTAATAGTCTTGCCCTTTATTAAAGAAACAGAAATTGGATATCATACATACTTTTTGTATCTGTCATTAATAATAGTTTGGAATTTTACGGTTCTGCGCATAAGATTCTACCATGCTTTCATTACAAATTTTATAGTGTTTTGCATTTTTATTGCAATTGAGTACTATCATTTTATTAATATTGAAGACGTATCTAAACTAAACGATTTTTTTATAATTATTAATAAAGTCATAATTCTTTCATGGTCTTTTTTGGTAGGAATTATTGCAGGGTATTTTATAGAAAGGTCATATAGAATTGATTTTATCCAAAACAAAAGAATAGCAGAAGCACAAGCAGAAATAAAAGAAACAGGCGACAGATTTAAAAAACTCTTTGATAGTTCGCCTGATGCAATTTTTGTGGAAGACAAAGAAGGATTTGTGATAGATGCAAATGTAGAAGCATGTAAAATACATGGCATAAAGAAATCTGAACTAATTGGAAAAAATGTAATAGACCTTGTTCCTGAAAAAAACCAAAGAGAAGTAAAACTATTTTACCCGAAATGGTTTTCAGGCGAAGTGAATCAAGCAGAAGGATATACTCACACAACCAATAAAAAAGCCATTCCTGTCGAAATAAGAGGAAATATTATCCAGTATGCTAACGAAAAGGCTTTACTTCTGCATGTTAGGGATATAACCGATAGGAGAAAAATTGAAGAAACCCTCAGACAAAATGAAGCAAAGTATAGAAGAGTTTTTGAGCAAGCAAGTGTTTCAATAATTATTACATCATCGGAATCAGTAAGATTTGCCAATCCAAAACTCTTAGGTTTGTTGGGAGTAAATAAGGACAAAATATCTTCAATTTCAATAATTGATTATATTCACCCAGACGACAAAGAAAAAGTAATATCCAATCAGAAAAACCGACTTGAAGGCAAGAAGGTAGAAGACAAATACGATATTAGGATTATTCATACAAATAGTCAGATTCTTTGGGTAGAAATTCAAAATACTCTGATTGAATGGGAAAAAGAACCTGCCGTGCTTACTTTCGTGATAGACAATACCGAAAGAAAAAAAATGCAAAACTCAATTGAAGAAAATGAGCTCAAGCTAAAAGCAATTTTCAAAAGCATTCCAATTCCTTCATATCTATTTAGAAAATTAGATAATTTCTTTGTTCTTGAAAAATTCAACGAAGCAGCATTTAAAGTTACTCACGGGCAAATTAAAAATTTTATTGGTACCAACCATATCGATCTTTACAAAAACAATCCAAAATTTCAAAAAGACATTGTGCGATGCTTTGTCGAAAAATGTACAATTTCTTATAACTATTCGCATCTTTTCAAAAAATCAGGAAAACTAAAACACTATGCCGTGAAGTTTGCTTTTGTTTTTCCCGATATGGTTCTTCTTCACACAGAAGATATTACAAAACAAATTGAAATAAGAGAAGAACTGATAGTTGCAAAAAAGGAAGCTGAGGAAGCAAATGTTGTAAAAAGCGATTTTTTAGCTTCTATGAGTCACGAAATGAGAACACCCATGAACGCAATTATGGGCTTCAATAATTTGATGGAAACTACAAAACTTACAAATCTTCAGCAAGAATATCAAAACAATCTTCAAAATGCTTCGGAAAGATTAATGTCAATTATTAAAGACATTCTCGATCTTTCGAAAATTAAGGCAAAAGGCATGATGATAGAAAATAACCCATTTGATATTTTTTCCTTCATCGAGAAAATAGTTGAACCACTCAAAAAAGAAATAGCAGAAAAAGGTATAGGATTTAGTCTCAATATCGATCAAAAAATTCCGAAATTTCTAATTGGCGATGAACATAACCTTCAAAAAATTATTGGACATTTGCTTGGCAATGCATTTAAATATACAAATAGTGGGAATATTGACTTTTCGATAAAACAAATTCATCGATACAAAAAGCAAACTGAAAAAGTTGTGGTTCAGTTTTCGATCAAAGATTCTGGAATTGGAATTGAAGAAAAAAATCACAAAAAAATATTCGAACGGTTCACTCAAGTTGACACTTCCGTTCAGCGAGAATTTGGAGGAATTGGATTGGGACTAACAATATGCAAGCAATTAGTTGAACTTATGAACGGTAAAATTTGGGTAGAAAGCCAACTTGGCAAGGGTTCGGTTTTTTGTTTTACAATCTTGTTTAATATCGATGAACAAAATGAAAAATCACAAAAACAGAAAAATATTTCCATTGTAAAATCAAAATCAAACAAAGTTCCTAAACTGACAATTTTATACGTTGAAGATAATCCGATGAATGCACATATTGTCAAATCATATTTTGTAAAAAAAGGACATAATATTTCTATTGCATTAAATGGAAGAATTGCAATAGATTATCTGTCAAAAAAAAGTTTCGATATTATACTTATGGATATAGAAATGCCGGTTATGGACGGAATTAAAGCAAGTGAAATAATTAGAGACGAGAATTCAGAAGTTATAAATCACAAAGTTCCGATAATTGCAGTTACCGCCCACGATACAAAAAAATATCGAAGCCTCAGCAAGGAAATAGGCATCAATCATTTTTTTACAAAACCCGTAAAACTTGAAGAATTGCACACTTTAGTACAATCATGTTTATAATATTTAGCCTGAATAATTCATAAATTTTCGTCTCGAAAGTTCAAAATGTGTGTCAGATTTGAACTACCACAGATTTTTATTTTTGAGTAATAGCGAGCTATTTTGATGGAATAAAAATTGAGGACGGTCAAAGATGATGTG
>JABHKC010000218.1 GCA_018692315.1 Bacteroidota bacterium
AAGATAGTAACTTATTGGAAAAAAATATACATGAACTCCATTTTTATTTAAAAAATTAATGTTTTTTATCAAAGCTTGCATTTGTCTGTATTACAGAATATTAACATCATTTTGCTTGTTTTTATGAATTATGCAGGTTAGAAGTCCCCTTTAGTTATCAAAAAATTATTTCGCTAATAAATCGTTTATCTTTGCGACTTTTCGTAACAATTTTAATTTGAATGAAAATAGATAATTTATTAGATAAAGCTCTAAATAATAATTTTTTAAGTAAAGAAGAAGGATTATTCTTATACGAAACTGCAACAACACCGGAATTGATGTATGTTGCCAATGAACTTCGAAAAAAAGAAATTCCAGGAAATAAAGTAACATGGCTTATTGACAGGAATGTAAATATTACAAATGTTTGTAAGGTTGGCTGTAAATTTTGCAATTTTCACAGAAAACCAAAACAGGAAGATTCGTACATCACTAGCACCGATGAATATAAGCAAAAAATTGAAGAGCTTAAAAAGCTTGGAGGGAATCAATTTCTTTTGCAAGGTGGAATTCATCCAAAATTGGGAATTAAATTTTATTCAGACTTGTTCAGAGAATTAAAAGCTATATATCCTGAATTGAAACTTCACGCTTTAGGTCCACCGGAAATTGTTCATATTTCGAAAATGGAGAAAATGTCTTACGAAGACGTTTTAAATCAGCTTACTGAGGCCGGACTTGATAGTCTTCCGGGAGCTGGTGCTGAAATTCTAATCGATAGAGTACGCAATATTGTTTCGCCGGCAAAATGCAATTCCAATGAATGGCTGAACGTAATGCGTGTGGCTCATAAATTGAAATTGACAACATCCGCAACCATGATGTTCGGTCATATCGAAACAAAAGCCGAACGTATTGAACATTTAATAAAAATCAGAGAAGTGCAATCCGAAAAACCATCGGATTCGATAGGATTCATTGCTTTTATTCCATGGCCTTTTCAAGATGAAAACACAAAACTTTGGTTGAAAGAAAATGTTAGTAATTCGGTAACAGCCGATGAGTATATAAGGACAATTGCAATTAGTAGAATTCTTTTGCGAAATGTTCAAAATATTCAGGCTTCGTGGCTAACCGTTGGTAAAGAAGTTGGGCAAATTTGTTTGCATGCCGGAGCCAACGATTTTGGTTCAATTATGATTGAAGAAAATGTAGTTTCATCGGCAGGTGCTTCTCACGAGTTCGATGCAAAAGGTATGCAACAAGCTATTTCAGAAGCCGGTTTTGTTCCACAATTGAGAAATCAGAATTATGAAAGTTTGATTTGAGGGGACTTCTATAAATGCAAATTTCTTACGCCTTGAAATTTGCTATTTTTAGAAGCCCCCTTGAGGATTTGAGAATTGATTTTACGAAAAGCTTGTTTGCGTAAAGTAATTTTAATACTGCCTAAAATGACTTTTTGAAATAGTCATTATAGTTTATAGGTTTAAAGACAGAAAATTGAAAATTCATTCCCATATCTTCAAATTTCCAAATTTTCAAATTATCTAATCTCCTCCATTGCCAGATTCGGTGAAAACTAAAAAACCGAAAAAGATTAATATTGGGGATAAAACTATCAGACTGATTAAGGCTATTATTATTTCAATTATTCTTTCCATTAAATTTGGTTTTTATTCATTTTTTTTCAAAAAGCTTTGGGCTAATAACTTTTTAAAAACATTTCAATTAAACGCTTTATTCATTCAATTTATTATTGAATAGCTATATACAGACAAAGTTTTGGCTTTTATAGTTGCTTTTATTTTAGGACATTTTTTGCTCGACCACAAAAATTATTTAACAAGCTTTTTGTTCAAAGACTTGAGAAAACGAAAACTAAATCCCGTAATTATTTCTTCAATAAATTGAAATTTCTGAAAATGAAGTGGATAATTCCCGATAAGATAAAAATCAGACTAAAAATAAAAATTAACCAACTGAATGATTGCGGAATATATTGAAGCGACAAATCGAAAAGTTTTTCCCGAGACGGTAAAGACCATATTTCTGATATTGCAGAATTTTGTATAACAAACGAACAATAATCTATTGTAAACGAGACAATAGCTATAATCGAACCGATTACTAAAAGTAACCACTCAGTTTTTTTTATCTTAACATTTTGAAGTTTTTCATCGAAATATAAAATGATCAATGCGAGACTTATCATCAAAATAGATAAAATTATTGGTGCTATTACCGGCCCTATCCATGCTACGGGAATTAGAAATAATATATCCCATGTGAGAAAAGATGCAGGCCAATCAAGCAAAAGTTTTAGGAAAGCATAGTAGAAAATGTCCCAAATTGCAAATATGTATATGAAATAAGCAAATCGTTGCGAGAAATTTTTGCCGGCAATAATTCCTGCACCGAGCAACATTATCAAGGTTGCAAATTCTCGTAAAACCTCTGTTAGGGCAATATTTTCATCTATAGTTTTAAGCGGAAAATCGAATCCATCGGGATAGTAAAGAGCACGAAGATAAACAACTACCGAACTTTCTAAAAACGCCATAGCTATGCTAAAAAAAGTCAGCCATAAAATTGTTGATGAAAGGTACTTGTATTTCAAGGATTTACTATTTTAAATTCCAAATATTTTTTTGAATTTGTGAAAAATCTCAGTATTATCGAAAATTCCCATAAAGTTTTCGGCTCCAGGACCATAGGCAAAAACCGGTACCATAGTAGCTGTATGCCCATCGGTACAAAATTTCCCCTCAACTTTGCCAGTTGAAATATCTCCTCCTGTAATTGCATATCCGCCACATTCGTGGTCGGCTGTGATTACTACCAAAGTTTCGCCATCTTTTTTTGCAAAATCGAGAATCTGACCAACTACATTGTCAAAATCGACAGTTTCTTCCACAACATATTTTGAATCCTTGTCGTGTCCTCCCCAGTCTATCTGCGAGCTTTCAATCATCAGAAAAAATCCTTTTTCGTTTTGGCTTAAAACTTCAATTGCTTTTTTGCTTGCCATTTCGAGCATATTAGCTCTACCTTCCGAAAATTTTGGAGGGTGTTCATTATAAATCAATGCTGCAATTTTTTTTGAGTTTGAGTATTTTAATTCATTCAAATCAGAAATAATTGAATAATCTCTGGCTCTCAAACTATCAATCAAATTTAGGCTATCCTCTCTTTCTTCAAAATATTTTCTGCCGCCACCAACAAAAATGTCAATATCGGTTTTTAGAAAATCCATTGCAATTTCTTCATATTTCCCTCTGTCAGGATTGTGAGCAATGAAACTTGCAGGCGTAGCATGAGTAATTGCACTTGTTGCAACTAAACCGGTGGCAATATTATTTTTCTCGGCAATTTCTAATATTGTCGGTAGTTTTTTGCCTTGAGAATCGACACCTACATATCCGTTTTTTGTTTTTTTCCCAGTTGCATAAGCTGTACCTGAAGCAGCAGAATCGGTTATATAATTGTCAGCAGCCGATGTTTTTATAAAACCAATATGTTTGCATTGTGCAATATTCAAATTGTCTTTTTTTGCTGTTAAAGCAGCATAAACCTGCGAAACTCCCATGCCATCGCCAATCAGAAAAATTATATTTTTCGGGATTTTTGTTTCAGTTTTTGAAGAACAAGTTATTAGTAATGATATGCTTATAATAGCAAGTAAAAGTTTTATTTTCATCTCTTGTAATTTAATCTATTTAAAATTTCCTTTTGTCAGAAATCTTTTTTTCGAGAAGTCCGTTTTTATATATTGCATGAAAAATCACATGTCCTTTCGAATTATAATATTTTGTTGTGCCATGTTTTTCACCATTTTTATATTCGACTAGACTTCTGATTTCTCCATTTTCGAACCATACCGTCCATTTTCCGTCCTGTCTGTTGTTTTTGTAATTTTCTTGTCTTTGCTTATTTCCAAAATTGTTATAAAATGTCCATTGTTTATCTTTGAAACCCTCTTTGTAAGAGCCTGATATTATGACTGATTCATTAGAATTCCATGTTTTATAATCTCCATTTAGAACTCCGTTTTCAAATGATTCTTGCAATTGCTTTTTCCCGTTCGCATGCCAGTAGAGACTATTCCCATTTTTATTGTTATCTGTATATTCGATTTGGTATTTTATTTTTTCATTTTCATGCCAAGCTGTCCATTTTCCGTTCATTTTGCTATCAGAAAATTCCCCTTCCATTTTTTTAGTCCCGTTTTCATACCATTGAATCCAATTTCCATTTTCTTTTCCATCCTGAAAATTTCCCTCATGTTCTTTTTGTCCATTTTCATAAAATGTTGTCCATATGTCCGATTTTACTCCATTTTCGAAATTTCCGGTTTTCCAGATGTTTCCATTCCCGTACCAATATTTCCACTTGCCATCCATCTCGCCGTTTTTGTAATTTCCGGAATTTCCTAATTGCCCGTCGGTTCGCCAATAACTCCATTTTCCTTCTTGTACATCCTCCTCAAAATTTCCTTCAATATCTATTTGGCCATTTTTGAACCACCACTTTGCATGACCATCTTTTTCGCCATTTTTGAAATTAATTTCTGATTCTTTATTTTGATTTTTGTACCAATTGGTTTGCAGTCCATGTTTCTGGTTGTTTTCGTAAGAAACTTGTGTTTTCAGATTTCCATCTTCGAAATGAAAATTCCAAATACCTTGCTTTTTGTTGTCTATTATTTTTCCTTCAAATTCAATTTTCCCATTTTCGTACCAGGCAATATTTTTCCCGTTTTCATAATTATATTCGCTTTTCTGATTTCCGTTGGAATACCAAAATTTCCATGTTCCAGTTTTTTCACCATTTTTGTAAAAACCTGAAGACATTTTTTCTCCATTAATATACCATTTTGTCCAATTGCCTGTTTTTAAGCCATCTGAATAATCGCCCTCCGCTTTTTTGTTTCCACTTAGAAAATGTTCTAACAGATGGCCGTTTCCGTTTAAAATTTGCTGCTTACCTTCAATTATCCAATAGTTTAATACTTTTGAGGAGCTGTCAGCTAAAAAATATTCCTCGGAATGTTTATTGCCATTTTCAAACCATTTTGTCCAGAGACTATCCTTCTGATTATGTTTATAAAAACCATTGATTTTTGTTTTCCCGTTTTCGTACCATTCGTTGTATTCATTTTCTTGATTACCGTAGTAAAATTCTCCCTCATTTTTTTTGTTTCCGTTTGTGTAGAAATAAATTAGTTTGCCGTACAAATTTCCTTTTCGATATTTGGTTTCCTGAATTTTTCTACCTTTCTGGTCGTAATATATCCACAATCCTTCTTCCTGCCCAAGTTCGATTATTCCTTCGCTACGTTTGTTGCCATTTTTCCATTGTTCTATTACTTTTTCTTGAGAAAATGAATTGTTTATTATTAAAATTAATAAAATTATTATTGTTTTTTTCATTGTTTACTTAAATTGTAATTATTTTATATTCAGCTATTTGGTCTTATAAATAAATTTAAGAGTAAGGAAATTATTATTAGCGGTTTTCTTGTAGTTTAATTTGAAAACTAATAAAATGTCAAAGTTGTTATATATTTTAGCTTAAAGAGAAGTTTGATGGAGTTTATTCATTTAAATTTTCTTTTCTGAAATGTCTTGTATATTCATTGCTTGTTGGCTAAGAGTATTGATATTAATATTAGGAAAAAGATTTTTTTGCCATTTTGTGTAATCAAATTTTTCTTTTATTATCAAAGCAATAAACCTTTCCGCTGAAACTTTGCCCATATTATTCACGAGTGCATCAAATCCTTTCATTTTTATTTCTGTATCTGTTATCATATTCTTAATCGTTTAAGTTTGCTATAAATGTTAGCGGGTTTACTACTTTAATTTTGGAGTAATTTAATAATTTTTTTAGAATTTTGTCATCAGTTGTAAGGGAATAGTCACAATTACTTTCCACTGCACAGGCAACATGTAAAGCATCTTTGCTTTTTAATCCAATATTAGAAAGATTATTGGCTATTTCTAATATTTGTGCATTTTCAACAATGTATTGTTTTGCTTCAATTTCCCATTTTTGAATTAGATTCTTTCGTTCTTCAAACAGATTGAATGAGTTTTCATAGTCAAGAATATATGACCAAACCAGCTCAATTTTACCTTTTTTAATTTGATCCTGAACGTAAAGTTTTGCATGTGCTTCAAGTTGTATCCTAATCTGACTTTGATCATCGAAAGGACGATTGAAACAACAGTTATCAAGATAAACTTTCATAGTTTGTATTTTATTGAATAAAAATAAATTCAGCAAAATTTAAAGAACAATAAGACTTTTTAAAAGTAAATAAAAATCTACTCAGAATAATGCTTAGAGAAATATTTCAAATATTTACTAATGTCTTTGTCTTTATAAAAAACGGGGAAATTTTCTGATGATAGGACAAAATGACGAACATTCGATTTATTCATATCCTTGAAAACATCTGTATTTTGATCGATAGTTTTGAAATAACTCATTACATTTTTTTTGTTTTTTAGGCTTTTAACTGTTATCATTTCCAAATTCCCATCTAAAATCACACTTTTAACATTTAATTCAATCATGCTAAAAAAGTCGATATTGAAATTAGAAATATTAAACTTCAGTCTGTTTACATCTACAACTGAATTGTCGATAATGCAAATATAGTAGTGATCAGATTTTTCATCAAAATTGTAAATTTCTTCTTCATTTGTTGGTTTTTCGTTTTCAACAGTTTCAGAAGAATTTGAAAATGTATTTTCATTCTCAGAAAATTCCGAATTCCCATCGTTCATAATAGTAAGAATATTGTTTGCCGGTTCAGCAACTTCACTTTTCGGGAATTTAGAAATCAAATATTCAAGACTGGTTTTGAACGATTCTTTATCTTGAGTTTCTCCAATTGACAGAGCTTTGACAAATAAAAATTTTGGCATCAAAGTACTTTCTGAATATTCAGTCTCGGCTTTTGTAGAATTTGAAATAACCTTTACGTAGTTTTTAGATAAAAAGTCATTGTAAGTTTCTGTATATAAATAATCTACTTGCTTTTCTTTTTCCGACATTTCTTTCAAATAGTTCGGATTTGTGAGCATTTGAGCATATTTACTATCAGGATAATCTGTTATTATTATGTTTTTATATTTTGCAGCATTTTCGTTTTCGTTTAGCAAAAGCTCAAGTTTATATAGATTATAAAAAGTAGCGAGCAAATATAAATTTTCCGGAAATCTGCTATTCAGGTTTTTGAATGCACCAATAGAGAGTCCGTAATCAGAAAAATCGTCTTTGTAGATTTCTCCAATTTTGAACATTGCTTCCATTATTTTTGTGTCTGAAATTGTTATTAGGGAATCGTTTAGGGGCAGACCTCGCATGTAATATTCACGACTTTTATTATCTATTTTTTTCTTTTTCCCTTCGCCATCTTCACCTTCACCTTCTTCACTATCAGCAAATTCGTCCTCAAAACTTACAATCGATTTATTTGCACGCCGCCAATTATCTTCAAGTTTTCGTTTTCCCCAAAGTCGCGAAAATTCTGTTTGCCCAAAACTCATGGCTGTAGGATTGTAGAAATACCAACCACTTCCAGTAATGTTTCTATTTCTCGGATCGCGCTGGTTTTGCTTAAAAAGCTGGGTGTTCATTTGTTGCTGGCGCTGAAGCTCTTTTAGTTTCTTTTCTTCTTCTTTAACTTTTTCGATAATCTTATCAATCAGACCGTTACGTTCTGATTCTGGCAAATTTGCAACATATTGTAAGCTATCTTCTAGTTCGACTATATTTATATTTTCAACTAATTTGTTTAAGTTTTTCGATTTTTTGCTAATCAAATCGTAATCCTGGTATTCTTCGCTAAGAAAACTAACACAACTATCATAGTAAACTTGTGCCTTTTTGTAGTTGGGAATAAAGAAGTAAATATCGGCAGTTGCCAAATACGACATCGACATTTGGTCGTAATTTCCAACACTTTTCCAAGCCGACATTTTATATAATTCTACAGCTTCTTTATATTTTTCTTGCTTAAAAGCAATGTTGCCGAGAGCATAATATATCTGATCTTGATATTCAATATTTTTATCGTCTTTTAGCATTTTGTTCAGATCTTTCAACAGCTCTTTGCCGCTTCCACCGCCATCGTAGGAAGTTGCGAGGCGAATTTTTGCATTGAATGTAAGTTCGTATTCAATATTTTTGTCGATTACGATTTTGTATTGTTCGCTTGCTCTTTTGAAAATTTCCAACTCTTCATAAATTTGCCCAAGAATGAAAGTATATCTGATTTTCAGAGTTTTCTTGCGAGTATTCTCAATTGTCTTTTTTAGTTTGGGAATTGCATCCTGATAGTTTTCCTGCTTCAAATAGTAATCTGCAAAAATTGAAAAAAGTTCTCCTTCAAGATTTTTCGGGAATTTTCGGTCGCCCTCAAGCAAATTCAATATTTCTCGTGCTTCTTCGTATTTTTCCATTTCGTTGTACGAACGAGCCAACCATAGTAAAGCATCATATTTTATTTCTTCTTCGCTATATTCTTTTACTAAATAATTGAAAGATTCTATTCCTGAATAAAAATCGTGCTTATAAAAATGGGCTTTTCCCATGAGCAAATACGCATCGTCAACCCAGGCATTGTATTCTTTTTTGTTGTAAAATTCTCTTCTTTTTTTTGTGCTTTTCCCTTTTTTTCGTTTTGGTTTTGCTGTAATTGAATGAATCTTAATAAGTTTTGAGGCTTTCTTAATGGCTTTATCCATATCTGGAAAAACATTTCTGGCTATAGACTCATCTCCATACTTGAACATTGATAAAATGGCTGCATAATTGTCGTCAAACGATTGGTCAATTTTTTTGACTCCTGATTTCATGGCTTCTTTGCCATTAAAATAAACATTATAATGTGATGTCAAATTATGATATGTTCGGCTTGGCATGGTGTTTTTCGAAGTAGAGCAATTGTTGAAAATTATTATCCCTACAATAATGCTTAGCGAAAACAATAATATTTTTCTAATCAAGACTTTAAATTTTAATACATTAAAAATCAAAAATTATTTTTCAAAGTTTATAGCAAATAGCGAAAATCTTTTTATTATCAAGCTATTAACTAACTGAAAAATAAACTTTACTTTTGCAAAAATATTTTATTTTTTAATAATTACTTTGAATTTCTTTATTAAAGTAAAAAAAACCTAAGTTTTGAATGAAAAATTCATCGAAATTTGAATACGGAAAAGTTGTTGTAGTAACAGTATCGCATTTTGTTCATGATATTTATTCCTCTTTTTTAGCACCAATTTTACCCTTGTTGATTGAGAAGCTTAGTTTGAGCTATTCGTATGCAGGCTTGCTGCAAGTTGCACAACGGCTTCCTATGGTTTTCAACCCATTCATTGGCATGTTGGCCGATAAAGTTAGTATGAGATATTTCGTAATTGTTACACCTGCCATAACTTGCATAGTTATGAGTTTTTTAGGATTAGCAAGCAATTTTGCGATTTTGGCTATCCTTCTTTTCATTGCAGGATTGAGTGCCGCTTTCTATCATGTACCTTCGCCAGTTATGATTAAGAAAGTATCGGGAAATGAGACCGGAAAAGGCATGAGTTTTTATATGATAGGCGGGGAACTTGCCCGAACTTTTGGGCCTTTATTAATTCTTGGCGGAATTTCGATTTGGGGGCTCAACGGGACTTATAAATTAATTCCTTTCGGAATTGCAGCCTCAATTTTTCTGTTTTTTCAATTAAGAAAAATTGAAGTTTCAACTCATATAAATAGTAGTTTCAAATATTCTGAAGCACTAAAACTACTTAAAAAACATGCTGCATTTTTTGGCTTAATCACTGCTATAATTTTTTTTAGTTCGGCAATGAAACTTTGTTTGACACTATTTCTTCCCACCTACTTAACTTCAATGGGTTCGAGTTTGTGGATTGCCGGAATTTCGCTTTCAGTACTTCAGTTTTCGGGGGCTGGCGGAACTCTTATTTCGGGGATTGTTTCGGACAAAATAGGGAGGAAAAATATGCTAATTATTATTTACTTATTAAATCCGCTACTAATGTGGCTTTTTATTTATGCCAATAGTATTTTAATGATACCTATCCTCATATTGTTAGGTATTTCTATGTTTGCACCCACTCCGGTTTTTCTTGCCTTTGTGCAAGATATAAAAACTGAAAGGCCTGCCTTCATGAATAGCATTTTTATGACAATAACATTTGTGATAGGAACAATTTCGGTGATGCTTGTTGGTTTTTTAAGCGATAAGTTTGGACTGATTTTCACATTTAAAATGTCAGCTATTGCTGCGATTTTATCTATATTTTTTGTTTTTAAGCTTCCAAAGGTTGAAGTTAAATA